>JAPKDT010000340.1 GCA_028822475.1 SAR324 cluster bacterium | reverse complement strand
GTTCAAGCTGATCCTGAATCTGAGTAGGACAACTAAACCATATCTACAACCTGAAAAAAGTATGCAGCCGGTGGACGAAGAAAAATCAAATCTTGACTCAAATTCAATGGAACCAACAGATAAACTTGAAATAAGAGAGCCCTTAAATCTCGCTGGTGTATCAATTTCAAGCCATTCTGAAGTTCCTGAAGACTTAGTTTCAACGGAAGTAGATGGCCAAATCAAGCAGGCATATTTTTTTAGAAATCTGCTTTTCGCTGCCAGTATCATCTTAGTTGCAGGAACAGCAATATTTAGTCTTGACCTTTTGCCTTCTGTTCTGTTAGGATGCGGGGTTATAGGATTTAACTATTTTTTAACTATGCAGTTTGTCCGGAAGCTGTTACGGGAGCGAAAATTACAAGCACTTGATTTGCTGTTTTCTTTCACTAAATTCGGAATTACTATAATAATATTGTTTGTCGCAATGCAATACTTTGAATTATCTCCAGGGGGGCTACTGATCGGTCTTTCTAATATTGCACTCGCTGTCATCATTTATTCTTTTATCAGGGTAATGCGCCCTCAAAAATCTGTATAAGTCATTTCAACAAAAACTACAGAATGAACAAGAGACTTGCACTAATCAGCGTTTTTTTACTGAGCGCTACTCCTGTTTTTGCAGCAGGTGGATTCACCTGGGCTCACTTTTTATTTAGTGGATTAGAACAACCGCTGGTGGATCTCGGCATTGATCCTGTTCCATTTCTGGACTTGCTGATAGTAGCTTTTTTTCTGATTGTTTTCGCATATTTTGCAGGTAAACCTTTCAGACAAACTGATTTACTGGAACCTTCTGGCAAAGCTAATTTTTCCAATTTTGCAGAAGTTATTGTCAGTGCAATTCTGAATTTTCTAAGCGGAACCATCCGCCATGGAGTTGGAGGACGCCCCATTCTTCCATTACTTGGAACATATGGTTTATTTATTTTGATGCTGAATCTTATAGGTCTGGTACCGGGATTTAATCCACCTACAGATCAGTTTAACGTTACCATTGCCTTTGCCTTGATCATATTTCTAATGACTCATGTTTTAGGCATTCGTCAACATGGAGCCGGTTACATAAAACAGTTTCTGGGTCCCATGCCGTTACTTGCGCCGCTGATGCTGCCGATAGAAATCGTCAGTCATTGTGTGCGCCCGCTTTCCCTTTCAATCCGACTGTTTGGGAATATGACAGGAGATCATAAAGTAGTTTTGATTTTCACGTCAATTTTGGCCGTCGGCCTACCCATTCCGTTTATGGGATTGGGAATTTTGGTGTCAGTTCTACAAGCGTTTGTTTTTGTTTTGCTGTCTGCCATTTATTTTGAACTCGCAATGAGTGAAGCTCACTGATTGCGCTGATTTATTTAACATCAAAAAGGATGTCATGAAGAAATTATTATTGTTGGCGTTGCTTATGTCAGCGAGTTTCCCTCTGTATGCAGCAGAAATGGGAGAAATGGCTACATTCGGAATTGCTCTTGGTGCAGGTTTAGCAATTGGAATTGCAGCTCTTGGTGGAGGAATTGGTCAAGGTATGGCTATGCGCGGTGCTTTGGAAGGCATTGCACGTAACCCAAATGCTACCGATAAAATAATGACGCCAATGATTATTGGTCTGGCGCTGATCGAGTCGCTGGTGATTTACGCACTCGTGATTGCGTTTATGTTGCAGGGTAAAATCTGAAACTCTCAGTTTCTGCGGCTCTAAACGGGCCGCAGCCTTTCCCCTTCTTCCTATCTTTCTCAGTTTTCAAGGATCAACACTCCGTCCTCTTTCAAATATTCATTTCCTGAAGAATTATCTGCATTTCTCAAGAGTAGCAGAAAATCGGTACCTCCTGAATCATTTGGCGCCCGCAGGGTTATCAGCAAATCGCTTCCGGATGCTTTAACATTTCCTGACCAGTTTTCAAAACCTTCTGCAAACACACTGTTGTTTAGTACTGGAGGATTTGCCTGCAATTGTTGTGGAGTAAACTTTAGCAAATAGTTCTGCACCTGAACCACCG
>JAPKDT010000339.1 GCA_028822475.1 SAR324 cluster bacterium | reverse complement strand
ACATTCATTGAGCTTTGATTCGCCTGTGCAAGCATGGAAGTACTTGCTTCACTCATAATCTGATTCCGAGTAAATGCTGCCATTTCAGCTGCCATGTCCGCATCACGAATAACTGATTCTGAGCTCACGGTATTTTCATGAGCAATCCTCAAGTAATTTAGGTTGCTTTCAAGGTTGTTTTTCTGGAATGCCCCCATTTCACCACGGTTAGAACTCACCTCTTCAATTGCTTTATCAATGATCTTAATCGCGTCTTGAGCCCCTTCAGAACTCAGCATACTTACATCTGAGAGTGATTTGAATCCAGAACCATTTACTTGTCCTCTGCCCAAATCCGATGTTTTAATGCTATTTAAAGAGATCTCTGAATACTGGTTAGCATTTCCACCAATTTGGAAAGACAGCGAATTTTGTGAAAAAGTAAGAGTACCGGCATTTCCACCCAACGGGACTGATTCACCGGTGTATCTGACTCTAATACCTTCAGTAGTTCCGGAACCTTTTGCGCCTGTCAATTCCTGACCTTTACCGGTTGTTTCTTCACCATTGATTACGCCCCTTACATCCTGACCGTTTTCAATAGCAACACTCATATTTGAGACGTTTGAAACAAGTCCAGCTGTGTTACTTGCAACCTGGAAGGTATGTTCACTACCAAATTCCTTGTGTCTGAAAGTTATAGCTTGAGAAAGATTGCCATCAGTATCTGGAGGATATGCGCGAATTAATTCCAGATCCAGTCCGGAATCGTTTAGAGCGGAACCAAGATCGTTGAGGGTCTGTTCAACTGTTTTACCTTTTTCTGTTCTAAAGTTAACAGTCTTACCACCTTCAGAAATTGTAATTTGCTCTCCGGAATCGATTATTGCCTGATTCAAGCCTATGCTCCCGCTATGTATAGAACGGGTTGCTGCTTGCTGAATTTCCACTGCAAATCCACCTGGACCGGACGAGTTTGCTTTCGCTCCAGCATCTATGAATTCCAGATTGTCTCCAGTAGTCACTCCGTTTCCGGCTCGGCTACCATCGAGCAAATAGTTATGTCCATACTGTGTACTAGTCGCAATCCTGTTGATTTGCTCTAAAACATTACTAAATTCTGCTTGATCAGCTTCGAGCATATTTGGATCATTTGTACCCTCGTTGCCTGCATGAATTGCCAACTGACGAGCCTGAACCAGTGCACGACTAACTTCGTCAAGGGCGCCTTCAGCTGTTTGCATCAGAGAAACGGCCATCTCGGAATTATCAATTGCCTGATTCAAGCCTGCGGATTGTGCACGAAGATTTTCTGATATCTGCAACTGAGCAGGGCTATCGGCAGCTCTATTAATTTTTAAACCTGAAGAAAGTTTCTCCATAGTTTTTGCTTGAGCGTTAGTATTGCTCACAACATTACGATGAGCGGTCATCGCACTCACATTATGATTTACTCTTAAAGACATTGTGTCCTCCTTGATACATGTTTAAAGATTTTCACTTCTTGTAAAAATCAAAAATTACCTTAGAATCCATACCTCCATGTACTCTCTCTAAGGGAAACTCCGTTTATAATTGTCAGGAGTTTTATGCTGAATGAGACCATTCTCAAACCAGCAGAGTAAAAAGCTTTAGAAGCTTTCATAAAAATTTTCTATTAAAATTAATTTTCATTAATTACTTTTAATATTTATTTAGCTGTTATTTTCTAACTAATCCGCATTCTACAATGCGGAGCTAAACCTTGAATTTCTTTGTTATTATTTTTAACAACAAATACTCAAGAAACAGAACACAGTTTCTTATGTGTTCTCTGTCTCGAATATTTGCGGCATTTGTCTATGGCCGCGTAATTTAAAATTGAAAAGCTTTTCCTGACTCAGCAAATGACAGGACAAATTGCTTTTCAGAAGTCCAATCATTTGCCTTTTAGACAACAATCATATTTATTTAGTAAGCTGTTATTTACTAACTAATCTGCTTTTTTCCAATGCAGATCTAAAACTTTAATTTCTTTGTTATTATTTTTAACAACAAATACTCAAGAAACAGAACACAGTTTC
>JAPKDT010000052.1 GCA_028822475.1 SAR324 cluster bacterium | reverse complement strand
TTTGTGTTACATAATCGACTTGAGTTTAAGCCTGAAAACTTGGAAACTGTGTCACGTCTTGCTTGAGGGAACTAAAATTTAAAAACGCAAATATTATCAAAAAATAGTACCGATTAACTACATCAACTCCTCTTTAACTCTAGTAAAATGACGAAGAGTCATAC
This sequence comes from SAR324 cluster bacterium, assembly GCA_028822475.1. Lineage (GTDB taxonomy): Bacteria > SAR324 > SAR324 > SAR324 > NAC60-12 > Arctic96AD-7. Next base: position 10,719 of record JAPKDT010000052.1, on the reverse strand, counting down.
AATCATCGTTTGTCTAAAAAAACAGATTGAGATAATTTACTGTGAAATAAAAGGTAAAAATGTCTGCGGCTGAAACACAAGAGCAGCTTGTTTTCGCGCTTCAAACTTTCACGGAAGTTAACCGTATCATTACTTCTTCTCATAATTCTGATGAGACGCTGGCGAGGACCGCCACAATGATAGCAAAGCGGATTAATGTTGATGCGTGTTCAATCTATATTTTTGATGCAGACCAATCAATTCTGATCCTCAAAGCAACTCACGGACTTGAGCCCTCGACTATTGAGAAAGTACGGATGCTACCTTCAGAGGGTTTAGTTGGCTTGGTACTTGAGCGTTCTGTGCCTGTTCAGGAGTCAAAGATGCAGGAACATCCACGTTTCAAAGCATTTCCACAAACTAAAGAAGATTCATTTTCCTCTTTCCTTGGAGTTCCGCTGATCGAGCACCGCAAATCTTTCGGTGTACTTGTAGTTCACACAATTGAACCACGTACATTCTCTCCGGATGAAGTACAATTACTGAGTTCAATTGCCACCCAAATCTCCAGCCTTGTTTCAAAAGCTCTGTTACTGAAACAACTTGATTCCGCGACTCAAGAACCTGTCACTCAGCCTAAAGGCGATGGTACCTCTATTCACATGGCAGGACAACCTGTGGCTTACGGAGTAGCGGTCGGTAAAGCAGTTCTCCTCAAACAGTCTGATATTGAAGTCCCTGAAAAGATAAGTTCCCGGACATTAGAGCTGGAAATGTCGGACTTTCAGGCTGCAATGGATCATACAATTTCCGACACTTTGGAGTTGATCGAGAAAGTCAAGGATCGTGTTGGAACAGAGGAAGCTTCAATTTTTCATGCTCACCTGATGTTTTTGGAAGATCGACATTTTCAGGATAAAATTAAACTTAATATTGAATCCGGAAATACCGCGGCATGGTCAATTTACCATACAGTTCACGAATATCTTGGTGCCTTTGAAGAAATTAAAGATCCTTATCTGAGTGAAAAAGGTGCGGATTTAAAAGATGTCGGTTACAGGCTTTTACATTATTTGGGACACGAGGTCCTGTCCGTAACCAAAAAAACAGGGATTCTTATTGTCAGGCAACTCCTTCCCGGAGATATCGCGAGACTGGACACAACCCGCATAAAAGGTATTATTCTGTCTAGCGGAGGTGTTGTTTCACACGCAGCTATTCTGGCACGTTCCCTGATGATTCCTGTAGTTTGTCTTGAAGATCATGAATTGGATCAAATAAAGGACGGTGCCCCAATCGCCATAAATGGGGACACCGGATTTGCGGCAACATATCCGAATAAAGAGGTTCTGGCGGAATTTAAACAGTTGTTGCTCAAGCAACATAATTATTATGAACATCTTGAAGAATTCCGAGATATTCCATGCAAAACCAGTGATGGCGTTCGAATAACTTTATTGGCTAACGTTGCTCTTGGCGGGGATGCAATTCAGTTGATCAAATACGGTGCGGAAGGAATTGGACTGTTCCGTACAGAGATATATTTTCTCTCGCTTGATCGTTATCCTGACATTGATGAGCAGACAAAAGTATATCGTGATTTACTGGAAAGTATTGCAGAAGATAAACCAGTGGTTTTCCGGACTCTGGACGTTGGTGCGGACAAAGCCGCGCCTTACATGGGTTTTCAGGTTGAAGACAATCCGTTTCTCGGCTACCGTGCTGTGCGTCGTCAGTTAAAAGAAAAAAAAGTTCTCAAGGAACAATTATGTGCATTGCTGCAGGCTACCGGTACGCGCTCTAATGTGCGCTTACTTTTTCCGATGATCACTAATGTACATGAAATCAAAAAAGCCAGAGAACTGTTCGAGGAGTGTAGAAAAGAATTGGAAGAAAACGGAAAGACATTCGCAAAAATTGAAGTAGGGATGATGTTTGAAGTTCCAAGTGCCTTTTTGATTTGTGATAAATTTATGTCGGAAATAGACTTTTGTTCTATTGGCAGCAATGACCTCACACAGTACGTGTTGGCGGTCGATCGAAATAATCCGCAGATCTCTGACCTCTATGACCCCTTGCATCCAGCAGTTCTACAATTAATTCATAAACTTGTGCAAACTGCGGCTGAACATAATAAGCCGGTTGAATTGTGCGGAGAAATGGCTTCTGACCCTGACGGTTGTGTAATTCTGGTTGGCTTGGGAATTGACACTCTCAGCATGAACGCGCCTTTAATTCCAGTGGTTAAAAAACGTCTTTCAGAAATTTCACTTTCAGCTGCGCAATCTCTTGCCCAAAAAGCGCTGAACGCTTCCTCCCCAGTAGAGGTACGCAACATTATTCGTGAATGTTTTCCAGATTCTCATTCAAAAGAACAACATAAAACATGACAAATCAAAATCTATCTCATAAGATCTGTTTGATTTACGGCAACCAGCAATTATTGTTGGAAGAAACTACTAATAGTTTAATTGAGCAGCGGTTGGAAGGTCGCGAACACGAGTGGAGTCTGGAACGTTTTAATGCTCAGGAAATGCTTAAATCCACTGGTGACTCAGGAAAAAACAGTATTGATGATTTTTTGATCAGTTGTGAGACATTGCCGATGCTGACTGATCGTAAAGTGATACAGTTGGATAATTTTGAACTGATCAAGAAAGCAGTTAAAAAAAACGACAGTTCATCAGCAAGCCGACTTTTTGAAGCAGTTGAAAACATAATAAATAACCCGCCAGATAGCTTATGGTTTATCTTCACCAGTCCGGCAATGCGAGAGCAGGACTTCAGCAAACCACTCTTTCGAGGCATCAAACAAAGCGGTCGCATACAAAAGTTTGTTGCCTACGATAACAGTTCGCCTTTTAACTGGGTTATTCAAAGAGCAGAAAAAAAGGGGTTGCCGCTTTCTGCTGATGTTGCTCGCTTAATGATAAATATCGTTGGTAATGATCTGACAGATTTAGATCATGAACTGGAAAAACTTAGTCTCTACTTATCAGGAGCACCTATTACAGAAGAACTGATCAAAGAACATATTCGCGGTCACAAACATTTTTCTGTTTTCCGCATGACGGAAGCCTTGTCACGTAAGGAATTATTACCTGCTTTGGAAATTCTTGATCAACAGCTTCAGACTGCCCCCCGTGAACATGTCCGTCTCTTTGCACTCATTATCATGCAGTTTAGACGACTTCTCATCATTCACAGTATGCTTTCACAATTCAAAAAAGAAACAGAAATATTAGCTAAAATATCTTTACCCCCATTTCTAGGTAAACAGGTTCTGGCTCAGGCCAGAAATTTCAGTAATCTTGAAATGCAAAATATTTATGCTGAACTTGCTCATCTGGATTTGCGTGTGAAATTTAAAAGTTCACTTGCTCCATTACTTCTTCAAGACCTCTTTCAACGTATCTGTAACGGGCATTTTAAAACAGCCGCTTAATCAACTTCACAGTTGCTAAACTATTATTTTAAACCTGAAAATTAATCACTACTTTAATTATATCGACTGCCAGTTCCTGCTTCAATTTATCCAAAACTAAGCTGTTCAAACTGTCTTTCCACTATTTTTATGAAAAGTAAAAACGAATATTTCCCACTGCTTTTTTCGCCAATTGAAATTCGTGGACGGTCACTTCGTAACCGTATTATTTTTGGAGCTCACACATCCAACATGTCTGAGCAGGGATTACCCGGTGCACTTGAACTTCAGGATTCCGGACTGGATGTAATCAATATCGGTGACAGCGCTGGATCCCGACAAGCCCCTTTCGTCATCTACGAAGGACGCCGCACAGGATTAAATATTTGAAATAATAATTGATGACTGCTGATTTAAGTAAACAGGTTGAAAGACTGACGTGTTGGCAACAGCCGATTCGCTGCGAAGCTATGGAAGGCGGAATCACCAACCATAATTTTCGGGTGGAGCATGGAAATGAACTTTTTTTTGTACGCTTGGGCGTTGATATTCCGGAGCATGGAGTTTACCGTTTCAATGAACTAGCGGCGAGCCAAGCTGCTTTTTCCTGTGGGATTTCTCCTGAAGTAGTTCATGCAGAATCCGGAGCAATGGTCCTGCGTTTCATTGATGGTAAGACGCTGGAACCTGAAAATCTGCGTGATCACTCAACTATCCAGAAAGTAGTTTCTCTACTGAAAAAGTGTCACCTGGAGATGCCCCAAAATCTTCCTGGCAGCACTTTGATTCTTTGGGTTTTCCAAGTGATACGGGGTTACGCAAAAACTATGCGGGAAGGCCAAAGTAGGATGATTCCGCAACTTTCAAGATTTATGGAAATCAACAGGCAACTGGAAAAAACGGTTGGGGCAGTTGAAATACATTTTGGACACAACGATTTGCTCGCAGGGAATTTTATTAACGATGGCCAGAGATTGTGGCTGATTGACTGGGACTATGCAGGTTTTAACAGTCCATTGTTTGATCTGGCAAACCTTGCTTCCAATAACGAATATACTGAAATTCTAGAACGTCTATTGTTAGCAAGCTATTTTGAGCAAGAGCCTACAGAGGACTTATGGAAACGTTATTTTGCCATGAAGTGCGCTTCTTTGCTACGTGAGGCAATGTGGAGTATGGTCTCTGAAATTCACTCTACACTTGATTTTGATTATCTGCAGTACACCACAGAAAATTTGGATCGTTTTGAAAAAACTTATGCGCAGTTTGAAAAATTGTAATTCAGACCTTATAAGTCACAAGTCATAATAATACTTTCCAGTATGACAGGTTAGTGAAGCATAACCCGTTATTTTGAAGATGTTAAATAATCGTTGAGTTACACTTCGTTAGCTCGAACTACTTTTATCTTTGCTGTATATAAATCTTAGTATTTTATAGTTGGATTACGGTAGTTCCAAATCACTTCTGCATTTTACCTTTGTAAATAATGAAAAATATTTTACCAGACCAAGCACAAATCATCGTCATCGGCGGAGGTATCATAGGCTGTAGCGTTGCTTATCATTTGGCCAAGAATGGCGCGAAAGACGTGCTTTTGCTCGAACGCGGACAACTGACCTGCGGCAGTACTTTTCACGCCGCTGGATTGGTGGGACAATTGCGCAATTCCGCCAACATAACCAAAGTCCTGAAAAACAGCGTTGAACTTTACAGCAGCATTGAGGTTGAAACCGGACAAGCAACAGGTTGGAAAATGAACGGTGGTTTGAGACTGGCCTGTACCCACGAACGTTGGATAGAGCTAAAACGACAGGCTACAACAGCACACAGTTTTGGTTTGGAAATGGAATTGCTCAATCCGAATGAGGCACAGGAATTGTGGCCTTTGATGGAAGTGGGTGACGTAATCGGTGCGGCTTTTTTACCTACAGACGGACAGGCTAATCCTGCTGACATCACACAGGCACTTGCTAAAGGAGCGAGGATGCATGGTGTAAAAATTTTTGAAGATACTGCTGTAACTGGTATTCGTCTGGAAGAGTCCGGAAAAAACGGTGCTAAAAAAGTCGCGGCCGTGCTAACTAAAGAAGGTGAAATTCTTTGTGAAACGTTAGTTAATTGCGCTGGACAATGGGCCAAGGAACTAGGTAAATTGGCAGGTGTTAATGTACCTTTAGTTTCGGTAGAACATCAGTATTTGATCACCGAACAGATTGAAGGAGTTACTCCGGATTTGCCTACTTTACGGGATCCGGACAAACTTACTTACTGGAAAGAAGACGTTGGCGGTTTAGTAATGGGTGGTTATGAACCGAATCCTATTGGCTGGGCTGCTGAAGGCATTCCTGAAGATTTTATCTTTCAGTTACTACCAGAAAATTTTGATCATTTTGAACAACTGATGCTTCCTGCCGTCGAACGTGTCCCTGCACTTGAAAACGCCGGAATTCGAAAATTTATCAATGGCCCTGAATCTTTCACCCCGGATGGAAATTTCATTTTAGGCGAAGCACCAGAAGTTAATAATTTCTTTGTCGGCGCGGGATTCAATGCTTTCGGAATCGCATCTGCCGGAGGTGCCGGAAAAGCACTCGCAGAGTGGATAGTTGCCGGAGAACCGCCAATGGATTTGTGGGTAGTTGACATCCGCCGTTTCAGCGGGATTCACCACGACGAAACATGGGTTCGTAACCGCACACTTGAACTTTACGGAAAACATTACACCCTAAGTTGGCCGCACGAAGAACACGAAAGTGGTCGCCCGTATCTAACTTCCCCAATCTATGAAAAACTGAAAGAACAAGGTGCCTGTTTTGGTTCGAAACTTGGTTGGGAACGTCCCAACTGGTTTGCTCCAAAAGGAAATGAACCTGATGTGGAGGCACATGATATTTATTCTTATGGGAGGCAAAACTGGTTTCCGCATGTCGGTGATGAACACCGTGCGGTGCGTGAAGGGGTTGCTGTATTTGATCAAAGTTCATTTGCGAAATTCCGCGTAATTGGTGTCGATGCGGAAAAAGCTCTATCGAGGATATGCGCTAATAATGTTGCTAAACCAACCGGTTCAATGACTTACACGCAAATGCTAAATAGCAAAGGTGGAATTGAATGTGATTTGACCGTGGCACGTCTAGCAGATGATGAGTTTTATCTGGTTAGCGGAACCGCCTTCCGGACACACGATGCAGTCTGGATCCGGAGTCAATTTCTTGACGATGAAAACGTTGAGCTACTTGACATTAGTGAAGATTGGGCAACGTTCTCATTAATGGGACCACTGGCTCGTGAAGTGCTTTCTCGAGTCTCAGAAGACGATCTGGATAATGACAGCTTTCCTTTTGGATCTTGCCGCACCATTGGAATTAATGAAAAATTCGCAGCGGATATTCCGACAGTTTTAGCATTGCGAGTAACTTATGTAGGAGAGCTGGGTTGGGAACTTCATATGCCACGTGATTCCGCCGAAAACCTTTACAATGCTTTAATGGAATCCGGAAAAGATTTCGGTATCGTAAATGCGGGTTATCGTGCGATTGAGTCCTTACGACTCGAAAAAGGCTATCGCGCCTGGGCTGCAGACATCACACCAGATACAACACCTTTTGAAGCCGGACTTGGTTGGGCTGTAAAATTAAATTCTGGAACCGGATTTACAGGTCGTGATGCTTTGCTGTCTCAAAACAAACAAGCTCTGCAAAAACAATTAGTTTGTTTAACAATCGATGATCCGGATGTGGTCTTGCTGGGTCGCGAAACTATTTTACGTAACGGAAATATCGCGGGCTGGTTGACCAGCGGAGGTTGGGGATATACTGTAAACAAAAACATCGGTTACGGCTACGTACGCAATCCTGGAGGCGTAGACAATGACTACATAAATTCTGGAACTTATGAGTTGGAAGTTGCTGCTGTCCGTCATTCCTGTAAGCTTCAGCACGGGCCACTTTACGATCCAAAAATGGAACGGGTACGAAAATGATACCCCGCGGTTATCTGTATGTTATAGGTTGTGCCTGTTCATTTGGAATAATCACCACATTGGCAAAAATAACCTATGATGAAGGTGCATCACCGTCGACAGTAGTGTTTTTTAGACTGCTCGCGGGAAGTTTATTGATGGGAATCCTGTCAGCGTGGTCTCGCCAGAAAAACCTGCTTTCAAGAAAATCCAAACCAGAGTTTTCAAACACTTGGCATATCCGGGTTTTAATTGTAGTAACCGGAATTTCAATTGCGGTGATGAGCCTGGGTTATTTAGGTTCTGTTAAATATATTCCGGTCAGCCTCAGCGTTTTACTTTTTTTCACCTTCCCTTTTTGGGTTCTGCTGCTAAATTATTTCATAGATGGTGAAGTGCCGGGACGCCTGAAACTCCTTGCTTTTGTCATCGCGTTTTTTGGACTTGCACTGACATTGGGTCCGAACTGGGAAGTCCTTGATTGGCGTGGAATTTCGCTGGTACTTGCTGGTGCTTTAGGAGCTTCTGGAATGATTGTAGGCGGCGCTAAATCAGTTCAGTTAATTTCTATGCGTAATCTTGTGTTTTTTTCAAACACAGTTGGTGCAGTTTTTGTTGGTATTATTCTTCTGCTTTCTGATACTTTTTCGCTATCTCAAACACCACTTGGCTGGGCTGGAATTACCTCCATTTGCATCTTGTTCGTTATAGGTCAACTGTTTTTATTTGCTGCCACCAGACATATCGGTTCCGCGCAAACAAGTATTATGCTCAACCTCGAACCATTTGTTTCTATCGGTGCGGCTATGTTAATGCTTGGAGAGCGCCTGGAACTTTCTCAAAGCCTCGGTGTGCTGGTTGTAATAATAGCGCTTTTTCTGGCGAGCGACCTAACACGTAAATTTAATTTTACTTAGAATAATGATAGCCTCTATCTTGTTGAGACTGTAATAATTCTAAAAAACGTGTCATTGCTTACAAAGCAAGATTTCTATTATGATTGTCCACTCAAATCATTACGATTTCAGACTTTTGCTAAACCACCAATCATTGACAAAAGAACTATATGATCCAAAATCCCAAAAACAAAGCCTCCGAAGCCACGGAGTTGGAAAAAAGCTACAAACTTGAAGATATTGTAAAACAACGTCATCAGACTCTGGAAAGATTAGCTCTGCAGCTTGGTGAAAAGGTTTTTGACATTGGTTGTGGAGTTGGATTTCTAGCACATGAATTGGCGCTAAAGGTTGGAGAGTCTGGAAAGGTAGTCGGTATTGATCAAAATCCGGAAATGATCCGCCACGCGCAGCTGCGCTGTGAAGGCTTGCCGCAGATAGAGTTTAATGAAGGTGATGCATCTCAGTTACCTGCAGAAGATCAAGCTTTCGATGCGGTTTCCTGCACCCAGGTTTTGCTCTACGTAAAGGATGTTTCAAAGGTGCTTACTGAGATGCGGCGAATTCTAAAACCGGGAGGGCGTCTTGTGATTGTGGAAACCGACTGGCGCGGCGTTGTTTTAAACAGTGCCGATGATGCATTAACCAAAAACATCTTTTCAGCCTGGGATTCCGCTGTACCGAGTCCAAATCTGCCGGTACATTTAGGACCACTTTTGAAAAAACACGGATTTTCCAAAATTCAGGTTGAAGCTGTGCCTATCCTTAACACTGAATATTCACCCAGTAATTTTTCTCACGGCATGATGGAATGGATCTCAAAAAATGCCGAGAAACAAGGTGTGCTGAACAAAGAACAAAGGAAAGCATTTTTAGCAGACCTTGAAGTGCGGGAACGTTCCGGCAGTTATTTTTTCTGTGTTAACCGTTTTCTTTTTTCTGCAAAAATATAGTATTCCCTCATTGAATGGGCTTGTCTGCCATTTCAAGATGCAGTTCTGTGTCTGAGTATGGATGCGCCAGTGCAACTTCTTCATCAAGTTCCACACCCAGTCCAGGTTCAGTTGGAGGAATTACATATCCTGATTCCCAACGAATTGGCTTCTTAAGTATTTCCGCATGAAAACCATCCCAACGCTGTATACCTTCTAACATCAGGAAGTTCGGTGAGCAGGTGCTGAGTTGAATATTAGCCGCGCCTTCGATAGGACCGCAATATAGGTGAGGTGCTATTTGAGCATAAGATGCCTCGGCCATTCCCGCGATTTTCTTGGCTTCCAGAATTCCGCCGACACGCCCGAGTGCTGGTTGTAAAATCGACGCGGCACCTGTTTCCAACACTCGTGAAAATTCGTATTTTGTTGTCAACCGTTCTCCAGTGGCAATTGGAATGCTGGTTTTTCGTGCGACTTTTGCCATTTCTTCCGGACGCTCAGGAGGCGTTGGTTCCTCAAACCATAGCGGATCATAAGCCTCCAATCTTCGCGCCAGTCGAATCGCTCCAGATGGCGTGAACTGTCCATGAGTTCCGAAAAGCAGATCTGCTTTGGAACCGACTGCTTCACGAATCAGTCTGCAAAATAATTCGGAACGCTCCAATTCATCCAGTGAAGGTTGACGCGGATCAAAAACAGAATACGGCCCCGCCGGATCAAACTTGATCGCGGTGAACCCTTGAGTAACATATTCGACTGCGGCTTGCGCTGCAAGGTACGGATCACTGTATACGTGTGGTTCATCCTCTGTAAAAACTGCTCCGTCTCTTGGATAGAGATACGTGTATGTGCGTAATTTTTCGTGCACACGTCCTCCGAGTAATTCATAAACAGGTTTGTCAACCGTCTTTCCGCAAATATCCCAAAGAGCGATTTCAAGTCCGCTCAAAACTCCCATCAGCGAAACATCCGGACGCAGAGTATAACCACGGCCATAAACATTGCGCCAGAGTTTTTCAATGTGGAAAGGATCTGTTCCTTCAACGTGACGATCGAACACGTCTTCGATCATTTTCATAATCACATGCGGTGCGAAAGTAGCGCAGTAAACTTCGCCTACACCTTCAATTCCATCATCGGTGATTAGTTTTACAAAAATGAAATAACGTCCCCCAAAGTGTGGTGGTGGATTTCCTACTACAAACGTTTTTAAATCTTTGATTTTCACAACATATTCCTAATTCAATGTACTAATCTGATACTTAGTCTTTTCCAGAAATTCCGGATTTATCTCTACTCCCCATCCAGGTGCGTCCGGAATCTGTACTTTTCCATTCACTGCAACCAATGCTGGTTCGTAAATGTTGTACTGCCACGGATAATAATCTGCGTCTTCAATGGAAAATTCCACATAAGGCCCTGCGTTTTCCAAAGCTCCCATCATGTGCAGCGTAAAAACCGTAACCAGCGAGAGATTGGCGGAATGCGGTGTACAGATCAATCCAGCCTGATGTGCCATTT
>JAPKDT010000338.1 GCA_028822475.1 SAR324 cluster bacterium | reverse complement strand
TTGGATATTCAATCAAGGTCAATAACTGATCTAAAACAGGATCACGTAATCCCAGTTGATGCAGGCATTTGACTGTATTTAGCACATAATCATGGCAAGAACCACATTTTCCTTCTGCACGTACAACACGCTGTGCAACTTCTTCAAGAGCAAGGTCAGGCACATAATGTTTGTGTTCCGGATTGATAACAAAAGTGATCGCGGACACACTCTGTTGTTTTGTCTGCACACTAACCCAGGTGGGAATATAAGTTTCCGCAAACATTTCACGTTCCCAAACTTTCTGCAGTTCAGTTGCTAAATGTTCCTGAGTAATCCTGAAGGCCATTCCCTGACATGAATCTCCTTGGTCCAAACCAAACACCAAACCATGATAATCCTGAGTACCTCTATATACAGTTGATTTTAAACATAAACGTCTGTGAAATCCTGATATTAAACCCGTTGTTTTTTCGGCAAATTTAATATCCGGATTCCACATCAATGAACCATAACCAAAAACCCAGACTCCATTTTTCAAATTTTTACCTTTTAACATTCCTTGAAATGAGGCGGATAATTCTTGTGAAGACATAGTTCGGATTGAATCAGCCTCTTTTCCAGAGCCCCACTTAAAAGAAAGGTCTTGCTGTAAAATAATTTCTGAATCTTTTGTCACGCAACAATCTTGTAACAAGGTTTATAATCAGTAGCTCTGGATAGTTTCATGCGTTTATCTTGGCAAAATTTAGCAAGTAAAGCATCAAGTTCCGCCATCAGTTGAGGATCCCCGCTAATTTGAAAAGGACCGTTTTTTTCAATTGAAAGTACACCTTCTTCCTTGATATTTCCTGAAACAATTCCGGAAAACATTCTTCGCAGATTACAGGCAAGTTCATGTTTTGGCTGATCATAATGCAAATTTAGTGCAGACATAGTGTCATGTGTCGGACTAAACGGACGTTGATAATCATGATCAATATGCAGCATCCAGTTGTAATAAAATGCATCACCTAACTTTCTCCGATATTCTCTAACTTTCTTAATTCCTGTCTGAATTCTCTGTGCTACTTTTTCAGGATCATCAATAATAATTTCGTAATATTTCCTAGTTTCTTCTCCTAAGGTGGAACAGATAAAACTGTCAATTTGCTCAAAATAATCTTTGCTTTCAACAGGACCTGTAAAAACAAGGGGGAATGGCTGATCTGAATTTTTAGGATGCATCAGTATACCAAGCAAATACAGGATTTCCTCTGTAGTCCCGACTGCTCCCGGAAAAACAATGAAACCGTGTCCGGAACGAACAAAAGCCTCAAGCCGCTTTTCAATATCAGGCATGACAACTAAAGTATTAACGATGGGATTCGGTGATTCTGAAGCAATAATTCCCGGTTCTGTGATACCAATATAACGACCGTTGTGGTAGCGTTGTTTTGCATGAGCAATGGTAGCGCCTTTCATGGGCCCTTTCATGGCTCCGGCACCGCAACCTGTGCAAATGTTAAATTCACGCAAGCCAAGCTGATAACCTACTTTTTTCGTATATTGATATTCTATTTCACCTATTGAATGCCCCCCCCAGCAAACAACTAAATTTGGATCAGTCAAGTCTCTGAGTAAGCCTGTATTACGTAAAATATGATAGACAAAATCTGTGATTGAAGAAGATTGTTTTAAATCAAAACCTCCTTTTTTTGAAAGTTCTGTACCTACAAAAACAATATCCCGCAGGACCGAAAATAGATGTTCATTGATGCCCTGAATCAACTTTCCGTCCACAAACGCTTTTGGTGGTGCATTCCTGATTTCAAGCTTAATGCTTCGAGTCTGCTGTACAACCTCAATGTTAAAATCAGGAAAACTTTCTAACATTTCTTTTCCGCTGTCAGTGTGACTATCACTGTTGAGAACAGCCAGGGCACAGCGTCGGAATAGTTCATTCAGTCCTCCATTTTGAGGATCACTGAGTTGACGGATTTCTTGTTGCGAAAGGAAATCGAGGATACCTTTTGGACGAATACTGGCATCCATAATTTACAGGCTGGAAAAAGGTTGAAATAAAAACTAAAAC
>JAPKDT010000337.1 GCA_028822475.1 SAR324 cluster bacterium | reverse complement strand
CATAAAAAGGAAGTTATTTTCAAATCGATGCTAAGCATTTCTATCCGGTTGAGTCGGCAAATTATTTACTCCAGACCGGATTTGTCTCAGCGATATCGTTAGCATTTGTGGTGACACGAATGGAGCGGCCTCCAAAAGCAGAAATATAATAAAGTTTGGACACATTTTTCTTTTTCGCAGAGAAAACAATTTGCTTTCCGTTTGGAGACCAATCTGGTTTTTCTGAATCATAACGCCCAAATGTGAGTTGAAGATGCCGGCGGGTGAGTAGTGTATATTTAAAAAGTTGAAAAACTCCTTTTATCTGCCTTTCATAAACCAGTTGAGATCCATCCGGGGACCATTTTGGAGAACTGTTGTAACTGCCTCTGAAGGTCACACGTTCCGTTTTATTAGTAAGCATATTATGCACATAAATCTGCGGGCGTCTCGGACGTGCGCTGTCGGAAACAAACGCTATTTTCTGTCCGTCCTGAGACATTTGCGGAGAGGTTTCCAGACTTTTCCAGGCAAAAATCTTTTCCAGCTTCGAGTCTGCTAAATTATAGCTGTAGATGTCGGAATTGCCCTTATTCATGAGTGTCAGCAAAATTGACTTCCCATCCTTACGCCAGCTTGCGCCAAGAGGTTGAAATCCTGAAGGGAAGCTGAGAATTTTTGCACGCAGACGTTTCGAAGGCTGAATGGTCAACTGCACACTGGAACGGGTAAAAGTTGTGTAGATAATATTTTTGTTATCAAAAGACCAGCTTGCAAGATTGTTGGAGCCCAGATTATATGAAAATCTTTTTTGCACAGTTCCATCGTAACTACTGTGCATGATATTTTTTCTACGGTTTGTTTTTTGTGAGGTGTAGGCAATTTTACTGCTGGAAATTCCTTTAATTTCCAGAGTTTCTTCCACAAACCAGTCAGTCAGTAAAAGCCCTGTTTGACGCAAAGTTCCAGCTTCTCCCATTGGTAGCAACTTTTGAGCAAAAGGCAATTCCTCACTCTGCGACCAGAGAGAAATTACCAGTTGATCTGGATTCTTTTTTAAAAGCAATTCCAGCCGAAATACAACTTCTTCAGATTGCGCAAACTCTGCCTTTGTTCCATTAATTATTTGAAAGTAGAGTACTTTTTCCAGATTCGTTTTGAAAACCTTTTGCACAGCGACTACTTCAGGATCGGCAACTCCAATCAGTCCGACCTTAACAGGGACAAACTTTGGGTTAGTGATTTCAAAATAATCAATGGCAACCGCAGAGCCTCCGGTTGTGGACAAAAATAGTCCAAACAGCAGTAAAAAAAAACCCACCTTGAGGTGTAATATTAGTGTTCGATCAACGTTTTTGGACTTCACTGACATCTCATAATTGAAAGTTGGCCGGCGTGAACCGGACACCGAATTTGTATGAATCTTCAGGATAGGACTCTGGCAAGGATGGGAGAAATCGCAAGTTTTTCAGCAGTTTTTTCACAGTTTTATTAAGCGCGGAATTTGCGGACTCTTCGATCGACCAACTCAACAGACGTCCGTTTTTTGTGATTTCAAGCTGAATCACGGCGGTGAATTGACTTTCTATCAAGTGGATCGGCACTTCCCAGCGTTCAGAGAGAAAACCTTTAAGTTGCTGATGATATCCTTTTAATTCAACTGGGTTTAAATTGAGACTCTTCTTTTCCGGTAATATATTTTGCAAAGTAACAGGAGTCAACAGCGTCAGTATTTTGCCTACTTGTCCTGAAAGCGGTTTTTTTGAAATTTCGGATTTCTTGAGACGTCCCGGAAATTTTCCTACCTGAGTCAGGATACTCCTGATAGAGATTTGTGGTATTTTATTTTTAATTTTAGTTGTCAGAGGTACTTTCTTAGACTGCCCAGACAAAACAATATCCGGAAAAATCAAATTTCTATTGTAAACTTTACCGACATACTCCTGAGTTGTTAAACCTGAAACTTCGGAAAACGAGGTCCTATTTGCGAAAAATGGTGCCCCCTCATCCCACAGCCAGTCATTTTTGCTAATTTTTCCAGGATACCAGTAAATCAGGGTACTCAGCAAAAATACGTGTATG
>JAPKDT010000336.1 GCA_028822475.1 SAR324 cluster bacterium | reverse complement strand
TGGGAATCATCAGTTTTGTTATCATGGGCTGTGCAAAGTCAGACAGCAGTTCTTCTTCTGCTACTGCTACTGCTACTGCTACTGCCTCCGATGGTGATACCGATACTGAGGTCAGCGCCTCGTCCGGTAGCGGTGCACTTACTCTTTCTTCTAAAGTGAGCCTGGTCTCGTCAAATGCCAGCGCCTCGGCCACTTCCCGAACAGCATTTTCTCACTTTGGTTCCGATAACTTCACATCTGACAAAGACATTAGTATCGACGAAACCGAAACGTTTGTCTATGAAAGGTCGGCTGATGCGTTTAAAACAGCTAATAGTATTTTGTGCTGGATGGGGCAGACAAGAGCAGGCGAAATGATTGGTCAAGGAAATTATAAAGCTCAAATTGATAAATCTCAATGCGGCGAATCTGATGGAAACAGTAATGCCCCGAAATACGAAATGTGGACTGTAAATTCAAGTAGAGCTGATGGTGAGCCAATGATTGTAAAGGCCTGGATACCACAGGATATGGATGAAGACGGCACAGAAGACAGTGTTATTTATGCACAGTCTAAAGTCTATCGGAGCCCTTCAGCAGACTATCCATGGGGTCACTTCAAGATGACCTTTAGTTTGCGTCAAGGTACTACAACTTCCGGGACAGAATTTTTCAAAGGTTACTTGAGAACTAAAAAGAAAAAAGACGGTTCAAATGTTCTTCAGTTTTATAATCCATCACTTGAAAGTGATGGTTCTACTTCACAATATTCTGTTGCTGTCAGGAAGAAGAGTGGTGGTTCTGGAACAGCTATTACTACAATGCCTCAGCAGGATCAAAGTGGATTGACAGGTAAACAAACATCCTATAAAGTAGCATTCAGTGATAAATATTTTTACAAGCAGAAAAAAGTGGATGATACAAATAGTGACCCCGTTTGTCTGCGACGTGATAACTATCTACAAGCCGCTCACAGATATGGTTTATATCATGACAATGGTAGCAGGCTGAATATTAATTCTGGCTTTCCTATCAAAGCTACGACTAGCGGAACTGATTACTACGGATACATTGGATATTATGGACTGTGGATGCCTTCTGCCGCAGGTGTGGGAGATAATAGCACCGTGGCAAAAATGGATTTTAGTGGAGCAGCTGATCAGACAGGAACCAATTACACTGTTCGTTCGTGGGGTGGAAAGCTTACAAAATGGACAAAGAAAACTGTTACTCTTAGTAGTATTAAGAATATCCCTCTTACTTGGAGGGATCAAACTGATAGTTACAAATCGAAAAGGGTTTATTGGAATGGTTCCACTTTTAAAATTGATGGAGAGATCTCATCTACCAATATGATGGAAGATGTGAGTGAATCAACACTTACTTTAACTAGTTCTAACGCACCATGGGGCTTTCATTTCTATTCACAAGCTCTGGGCGGTGATGGTTCGCTTCAATTAACATATGGATCTTATCCTAACCATACAACTCCAAGTGCACCGTCAGATTCTACTAATGTCAATTTTAACACAAGAGAGTCTGTCTTTCCGGGGGATAGTGTACCAAGTAAATTAGCATGCTATTCGAATTGTCCGAACCCCGCTACAATGGCAAGTGGAAACCAGTCTACTGCATTTTACAACTTTCAAGGTACTGATAACGCAAGTGCCACAAACGCTTATATGTATTCTTTTGATAATACAACAAGTGGAATGGTACTCAAACAGGATAATAATTCAGCTAGTGTCGTCTTAGCCAGTGCAAATAGTAATTTTCAATACGGTTTGCATTCAGGTATACTGTTTGATAACACTACAGCAAACTATAACTCATTACGATGTTCCTGGGACAATAATTCGATTTGTCCATGGGATGGCCGTACAGATTTGTCTAATTTTTATACCTGGGAAACTGGTACTAATGATTGGAACAAGCTCACAGTCTTGGTAAACACCAGTGACAATAGCAGTGTGAAATTTGAACCACCAATGAGCGTCAAATATACTCACAGTGGAACGGGCAGCAACAGCGGAAAGAGCTATGATAATTCTTCATTCTACCTTGAATATGGTGGCTTTGGAAACC
>JAPKDT010000335.1 GCA_028822475.1 SAR324 cluster bacterium | reverse complement strand
TCAGCTAGACCCCTTTAATGTCTGCACCTGACCATGGTGGTCAGTTTGCAGTGAATTCTGGATTAATCTTCGTTTTAAGGAGAGAATATGGAAAAGAAAGAAAAACTTGGGACCCAATCGGTTACCCGCAGAACGGTAGTCAAAGGGATTGTCGCAACTGGTGCTGTTGCAGGTATTGGTCCGTGGATACTGCCTAAAAAGGCCTTGTCTTCTTCTGGAGAAGTTAACGTACTACTTTGGTCTGACTATTGTCCTCCAGGTTTCATCAAAGCTTTCAAGAATAAGACTGGTATTACGATGAATTTCACCGGAATTGGCTCGAATGAAGAAATCATCAATAAAATGAAGGCCACCAAGGGTCGTGGATTTGATGTTTGCAGTCCGACGAATATGCGTTCACTTCAATGGGAGCCGCTAGGCCTGATTCAGCCTATAGATTATGGAAGAATTCCCAATGTTAAAAACCTCAATCCTGCTATGTTGGCTGTAGGAGATAATGAGTGGAATTTTGGTGGGAAAGGGTCACACTGGCTTCCTCAGATTTGGGGTACAGAAGGAATTGGCTGGCGAAATGACAAGTGGACACCTCCGAGAAGTGTTGGTGGTGTAGCAATGCCTAGTTACGGAGATATCTGGCAGTCAGATGTTGAAGGAAAAACAATGATGCGCCCACACTCAGGAATGCTTGGAGCCGGCCTTTATATGGAAACTACTGGAGCTTTGGAGCCTGGTGCTATGAAACGTGCTTATGGGAACGAAGCT
Organism: SAR324 cluster bacterium; assembly: GCA_028822475.1. GTDB lineage: Bacteria > SAR324 > SAR324 > SAR324 > NAC60-12 > Arctic96AD-7. Next base: position 1,309 of record JAPKDT010000335.1, on the reverse strand, counting down.
TTGATGCGCAAAACATGGCAAAAAGTAACTGATTTTTGTATCAAAAACAAAAAGCAGGTTAAACTCTTCTGGAATGATGCTGATAGTCAAAAAACCGGTTTCATGAATCAGGGTGTAGTTGTAGGCCAAACTTGGGACGGACCACCGACAGTTCAAATGAAAGAAGGACTACCAGTCGTTTATCGTGCTCCAATTGAAGGGTCACTTGCATGGGTTGACGGACTCACCCTTTCCTCAGCTTCAGCAAATCCGGAGCAAGCTTATGCCTTCTTTGATTTCTGTTTTGATGCTCAGGCCGCAGGCCGATCTATCGACGGCGGAGGTATAGCCGATTGGGGTCAACACGGTTATAATTCAGCAGTGTTGGGTGCAGACAAACATGCAAGTGCTGACTATGGAAAGTGGTTTAATCAGATTTATCCAGGAAAATCACTTGCCAATTTGTGGCCGTGGCCTAAAGAGCCTCAGTGGTATGCAGATGTACGGACTGAATACAGAAATAAGTTCGTAAACGCTTAATTCCTACCTCTCTATTTCCGGATTTAAATTTTTGATTTTATTCGGAAATATTCAATTTTGGGTGTTGGTTTCCTCTTCGCAGTCCAAGCAAAAAGGAACCAACACTCAACATTCAAAATCAAACTTTCAACACTTAGATAAAAATGAGTGCAGACGTTACCCTTGAAAATATCACGGTCAAATTTGATGAATTTACTGCCGTAAAAGACGTAGATATTACAATTAAAGGAGGTGAGTTTTTTAGTTTTCTTGGTCCATCAGGATGCGGTAAAACGACTTTGCTAAGGGCTATTTCAGGTTTTCAGGAACCATCTGAAGGTAGGGTTTACATTGGGGGCAATGATATGGCCGGTATTGGGCCTAATAAACGTCCTACAGCTTTGATATTCCAAAATCTTGCTCTCTTTCCTTTGATGACTGTTTGGGAAAATATAGCTTTTTCGCTAGAAGTAAAAGGAGTAAGTAAAAAGGAACGTCGACGACGAGCAGATCAACTATTGGAACTGGTTGCTTTGCCTGGACAAGGAAACAAGATGGTAAATGAGTTGTCTGGAGGACAGCGTCAGCGGGTTGCGGTAGCACGTGCTCTGGCTGCGGAACCGGAAGTTTTGCTTTTGGATGAACCGCTTTCTGCTCTGGATTTGAGATTACGTCAGCATATGCGTACAGAATTAAGAGAGATTCAGAAGCGTGCTGGAATTACCTTTATATATATTACGCACGATCAGGGTGAGGCACTCACTATGTCAGACCGGGTTGCAGTAATGCGAGAAGGTTTAATAGAGCAGGT
>JAPKDT010000334.1 GCA_028822475.1 SAR324 cluster bacterium | reverse complement strand
TTTTCTATCAACCAGCGTGCGACTTGCCAGGACGGTTTTGATTCATGATCAACCGCATTGATGCAGGTGGCGGATTCAGGATGTTTGACTAAGTGCAGAACAATCTGTGCCAGGTCTTGCACATGGATACGATGAACCGGTGTGCTGGAAAGAGGAATCGCCTTTCCGGACTTGAGACGAAAATCAATTCCACGTCCGGAACCATAAATTCCACCCGGACGAATCACCTGCAACTGGAAATATTGGCAAAGAACGTTTTCGGTCAGCAGACGGAGTTTTCCGGAGTCGGTGTCTGCTTCAAAATCTGAATCCTCCCTCCAGATTCCGTTGCGTTTTGGATAAACACCTGTGGTTGAAATGTAAATCAGACGTTTCAGTTGCGGACGATTCTGTTGCATCCATGCCCCCCAAAGTTGCAGGCGTTCTGTTTCCGCTTGCGGAATTTTCAACAGCGGCGGAATTGTCAGCACCAGTGTTGCGGTAGTTTCAGGCAAGGCGGACCAACTTATTTCATCAGCCCAGTCAAAATGGAGAACGGGAATTAACGGTTCTGGAGGCTTAGTTTTATGCCATGTACCCCAGGATTCGTCAAAGGCTGTCAACTCAGCCGCAAGAATTTTACCCAAAAAACCTAATCCAAGAATTCCAACTGGAACTGCAGAAGCGCTAGTAATCATTTATTTTGTTCAAACTGTGGGAAGTGGAACCTGAGTAAAATATTGTTCCGATGACTGCAGGACTTTTACTGATGATGACAGATTTGGATGTGACTTAAACCGGGATTATTGATAAGATTGTTATCTGTTGTCATTCCAGCGAAAGCTGAAATCAAGAAACTTGTGAGTAGATGAAATAATGAACGACATCATTTTCTGGAATCACTATCAAGTCTGATAGTTTGACTGTTTAGCAGTTCATTATAATTAGTTACTCAGGCTCGGATATTGACGCTGCTGTTATTCTGATTGACTTGAGTGGACTCCTGAAAACCGACCAAACCTCCTAAATCCTTGATCATATCCAGCATGCCAAACAACAGCTTTTCCTTTCCATTATCTTTCATTGACTCCGCAAATGAGCGGTGCACGCTCTCAGTTGATTCCATCAGCACAGCAAATTTGGAGTTTTTGAGCAACGCAAAAGCTTTGAGATAGTTTTCCGGATCCTGCATCAGGTCACTGATTTCATCACCCAAATCACTAATGTCATCCAGGGCAAAACTTTTATATTCCGGTAATTCTTTAATTTGCCGGATTGACTCACCGTTCAGTTCCTTTACACGCGAGTCCACAGTTTTACCAAATTGTTCTGCTGCACCTGAAGTGAGCTCTTGCTGTTTGGACACATTTTCAAAACCCGAAACTACCATTCCGTAGGAACGACGCAGAGTCATGGTATTGTTGTGAGTATCTGCTCTGAGGATGTTGTTCAGTTCAGGATTGGGCGGCATATTTTTTTTGCCCAATTTGGAGTTGCCAGGAAAGCTCGAAGTTTTTTTCGAGAGCGAAGTTTGTGCTTGATCCTGCAGCTCTTTATTTTCAAGAGGTGCTTTCTGTCTTTCCGGGTTCGACTTATTTACTACCGGAGCTGTATTAGGAGAGACTTGCATGGTTCCTGCTTTGGTCATCATAGTGTGAGTTGCTCTCCGTGTAATACAAGAATCTAGCCAAATCCTGCTGTTTTGACTTGAGATTCTGTGTGGCAGGAATGCAAACTGACAAATTGCAGCTTGTTCTTTAAATATAAAAACCAAAATACTTTAAGAGATTTGAAAACATTTGTACGTTATTTTATGAGTTCCAATCTATTCCTGTTTGGAACTGGCTTATGTTTATGCCCAACCTTGACGGCACATCAGACTTTTGCGCTTAAGGTACGGGCTCTGCCAACGAACTAGAAAAAATATCTCTCCAGAAAATGAAGGCTAAGGTAATTGACGGAGACACTTTTGACGCAGACCTGAATGGTAACGGAAAGTTTTCTAATCCTGAAGAGTGAATTTGTCTATACTATGTAGACACGACTGAATTATCAAAATCTCACAAAGGAAAAGATCCGAAATTTGGCTTGCCTGCCAA
>JAPKDT010000051.1 GCA_028822475.1 SAR324 cluster bacterium | reverse complement strand
CCAGTTCCATTCATCGGGCTGAATCCCAGTTTCAAACTCACCACGAAACAGCGGATCAAATCTTTTACCTGCCTCCTCAACTAAGAAAGGAGAAACAAAATTTGGTACAACAACATAACCCTGCTGCCAGAACATCTCATAATGGAATTTATCTAGCATGACATATTAAATGCAAATTTAACGATTGGTAAAATAAATAAAGCAGGCTCTCAACTGATGTATCCTTCTAACTGATTTGCAGTAGTTAGCGTTTGTATGCCTCTACATCCGCACCCGTTCGCTCTTAGGATCGTAAAAGGCACGCAAAGAAGCCCGCGCTCTGTGCTTTTCTCCGGCGACTTCAATTTCAAAATTACTTGAATCCAGAAAATCTTTTGTCACACCGTCTTCGTGAGAAACATAACCCATTCCAAGGCAACTTCCGATTGTGTGACCGTACATTCCTGAAGTCAGGTCTCCGACGATTTTGTCATTGCACCAAATCGGTTCATTGTGATAAAGCAAAGGTTCCGGATCTTCGAGTGCAAACTGCACCAGTCTTTTTTTCAAGACTGCGTTTTTCGTTTTTGAAACTTCTTCCTTTTGACGCAGCAGCGCATCGCGGCCTATGAAACCACCGGGTTTGTCAAATTTAACCGCAAATCCTAGACCAGCCTCCAGTGGCGTGTCTTCGTCCGTAATGTCGTGCCCCCAGTGCCGAAAAGCTTTTTCCAGTCGCAGGGAATTAAGAGCATGCATCCCCGCGAGTTGCAAACCGTGATCGTTTCCGGCTACAAGAATTTTATCGTAAATGTCCTGGGCAAATTCAGTCGGTACGTAAATTTCCCATCCCAACTCGCCAACATAAGTCATCCGTAAAGCCAAAGCATTGCCGTAGCCGATTTCAATTTCCTGTGCGCTGCCAAACGGAAATGCTTCGTTCGACAAATCTGCTGGAGTAAGTTTGGCCAGCAAATTACGAGATTCTGGACCCATTACACTCAGCACAGTATATCCAGAAGTTACATCGGTGAGGCTCACATGGGCATCGTCTGGAGTGTTTTTGCGTAGCCAGGCCATATCGCGGATTTGACTCGCGCCTGCTGTTACAACCATAAAAACATCTTCACGTAAACGTGTCACCGTCAAATCGGATTCAATTCCGCCACGTTCGTTGAGCCATGAAGTATACACCGCTTTTCCGGAAGACACGGAAATATCATTGGCGCAAATCAGGTTCAGCACTTTTTCCGCATCGCGACCCTGTACCATAAATTTCGCAAAGGACGACATATCAAACAGTGCCACTTTTTCACGTGCCGCATGATGTTCAGTAGCGGATGCCTCGAACCAGTTTTGACGTGCGTAGCTGTATTCATAACGCGCTTCCATGCCTTCTGGAGCAAACCAGTTGGCGCGTTCCCATCCACTCATTTCACCAAAACACGCTCCAGATTTTTCCAGCCTGTCATGCAAAACAGATTTGCGTACCCCCCTGCTGGTTTCCGGCTGGCGGAAAGGCCAGTGCATGGCGTAAAGCAAACCCAGAGATTCTTCAGTGCGCTCCTTCAGATAACTCGCGTTGACTTGAAACGGATGAAAGCGGCGGATGTCCACATCCCATAGATCCAATGGAGGATGACCGTTAATGATCCACTCCGAAAGTACCTTACCCGCACCACCCCCTGACTGAATACCAATTGAATTGAAACCAGCGGCCACATAAAAGTTTTTGAGTTCTGGAGCCTCACCTAAAATGTAGCGGTCGTCCGGAGTAAAACTTTCTGGACCATTAAAAAAAGTATGAATTCCCGCATCTTCCAATTTTGGAATACGGTGCATTGCATTCAACATGGCCGGTTCAAAATGATCCCAGTCTTCCGCAAACTGGCCAAAGGAAAAATCTTCCGGAATTGTCTCTAAGGGGCGCGGTTTTGATTTTGGCTCAAAACAGCCAACGAGCATTTTTCCTGCGTCTTCCTTGGCATAAATCCAATTGGCAGGATCACGTAAAACAGGAAGGGTCGGCGGTAAACCAATGTCGTCTGTGACAATATAAAAATGTTCTGCGGCATACAACGGCACATGTGCTCCGGCCATCAGCCCGACTTGCCTTCCCCAAAGTCCTGCGCAGTTAACGACAATCTCTGCAGAAATAATTTGGGTTTCTCCTTCTTCCCCGCTACTGAGGGACGGTGCTACCACTTTTACTCCTGAAACCTGTCTCGCACCGGACGTTCCGGCGTTTTTAATTTCGATTCCGGTAACTTTTATATTTTCAAATATTTTCGCACCACGCATTTTTGCACCTTTGGCCATGGCCTGTGTAACATCAATCGGATTTGTCTGCCCGTCTTTAGGCAAAAAAACCGCACCGACAAGGTCATCAATATTTAAGAGCGGATACAACTCCCTTGCTTCACGTGGAGAAATCACTTCCACTTCGAGTCCAAAACATTTTGCCATTGACGCACCACGTTTTAGTTCCTCAAAACGACCTTTATCCGGAGCAACGCTTATCGAGCCATTTTGCTTAAAACCGGTCGCCTGTCCTGTTTCCTCCTCTAAAGTCGCATAAAGTTCGCTTGTGTACTGAGCCATTTTTGTCATATTTTTTGTGGCCCGTAATTGTCCCACGAGTCCGGCCGCATGCCATGTTGTTCCACATGTTAATTCCCTGCGTTCCAGCAGCACCACATCGGTCCAGCCGAGTTTAGTCAAGTGATAGGCCAAACTGCAACCGATTACTCCGCCGCCGATGATCACTACTTGTGCATGGTTTGGTAAAGATTTCATAATGTTTTACAGAAAAAGCAGATAATGACTGCATGTTAAAAGAATTGCCTGAAGATTAGTTTTACATCTTTGAGAAAGCAGGGTCAACCACATATTTAATAGATTGAAATAATTCTGACAGGATGAAGTCATCATTCCCTGTCTTCCTAATTGCGTCTTGTTGAGCTAAAAAAATCCTGCCATAATAAGTACCGTTAAAATAACGCTAAACTTAACAATAACACACCATCCCAAAGTATCACGTAACATTAAATGTCCCAGGAAAAAGCAGAGCAAATCATCGTAAACGGCGCTTCAGAACACAACCTGAAAAACGTCAGTCTCAGTATTCCGCGTGATACTCTCACCGTTTTTACTGGAGTAAGCGGTTCCGGAAAATCATCGCTAGCATTTGATACTATTTTCAAAGAAGGCCAGCGCCGTTTTATTGAATCACTTTCAGCCTATGCCCGTCAATTTCTCGGACAATCAGAAAAACCAAAGGTCGAGCATATAGAAGGACTGAGCCCAACAATTTCTGTTGATCAAAAAACTGTCAATCGAAATCCACGCTCCACTGTTGGTACAATCACGGAAATTTACGATCATTACCGTCTCCTTTTCGCACGTCTTGGGAAACCGCATTGTCCGGAATGTGGGACACGTATCAGCTCACAGACTCCGGAGCAAATCACAGATTACGCCTACGTGGACGCTTTAAACGAACAGTGTTTGATTCTCGCACCGATGGTGAGGGAGCGTAAAGGCGAATACCGTAAAGAACTTGAAGAATGGGCTTCTGAAGGATATGTGAGAGCCAGAATCGACGGTGAAGTACGCAGGCTTGATGAGGATATTCAACTCGCACGTTACGAAAAACATACCATTGAACTGGTACTCGATCGACTGACTATAACCGCGCAGGAAAAAAGCCGCTTCACGGAAGGTGTCGAAAAAGCGCTCGTGCTTGGAAATGGTTTGGCAATTCTACACTACGCGAAAAAAATAGTAGCACAAGACACTGAAAATGAGCTTGAGCAAAGTCAGCAAGAAGATCATTTGTTCAGTCAGTTGATGGCGTGTCCCAGTTGCCAGATTGCCTTACCTGAAATGGAACCGCGTTTATTTTCTTTTAACGCGCCGCAGGGAGCATGTCCAACCTGCAACGGTCTTGGTCACACCAGCACTTTTACTGAAGAAAAACTTTGTGATCCTGATCTTTCTATCAGTGAAGGAGCAGTTAAATGTTTTACAGAAAAGGGGAATTTACTCTACACAAAAGTAGATCAGCGCCACGTCAGCAGTTTACTGAAAAATTTTGAAATCAACGACAAGACTTTGTGGAAGAACTTAGCAGTTGAGCAGCGTCAATTGATTTTGTACGGCAACACAAAAATGAAACTCGGCGTTTCTAATGTTTTTCGCTTTCCTGCACAATTTCTCAATAAACTGGAAAAACAACAATGGGCTGGTTTTATTCCAATTTTACAGTTCGTCTTTCGGTTCGTCAAAGGTCCACTTGAAAAATTTCAGCATACTTCCGTTTGTCCTGACTGCGCTGGTAAGCGGCTCAACAAAATGGCTCTTGCAGTCTCTCTGCACGGTCACAATATCTATAGCCTCGCCAACGAATCTATAGAAGCTTCTGTAATTTTTTTTGAATCTTTACAACTCACTGAAACCGAGAAAAAAATCGGCAGGGATATTTTTCGCGAAATTCGGGACCGCCTCAATTTTCTGAATGATGTCGGTGTAGGTTACTTGACTCTTGACCGTTCGGCGGCAACTTTATCTGGCGGAGAAGGTCAGCGTATCCGGCTGGCGTCGCAACTCGGTTCAGGGCTGCAGGGTGTGCTTTATGTTCTTGATGAACCTTCCATCGGACTTCACCAGAGTGATAACAAAAAACTAATCAGCACTTTAAAGAAATTGCGTGACCGTGGAAATACGGTGCTGGTTGTTGAGCATGACGAAGAAACCATTGAATCCGCAGATCACTTAGTAGACATCGGTCCAGTCGCAGGACAGGACGGCGGACACATCACAGCGCAGGGTTCATTAAAAAATATAATCGAAGCGCCAGAATCCGTCACCGGTCAATTCCTTTCGGGTGCAGAGCAAATCAGCATTCCGGAAAAACGTCGTTTGCCTTCTACAAAAAAAATTACAATTCACGGTGCAAATTTCAACAATCTAAATAATATAAACTGCGAAATTCCTCTGGGAATTTTTGTCGCGGTGGCCGGTGTTTCCGGTTCAGGAAAATCCTCGTTGATAGATGGTATTCTAAATAAAGCTCTGATCAGACACTTAAACCCCTCCAGTAAAGAAGTGCCTGGGCCTCATAAAAAAATCTCTGGACTCGAAAATGTGGATCGAGTGATTAAAATTGATCAAGCTCCAATCGGACGCACACCACGAAGTAATCCTGCAACTTACACAAAAGTGCTTGATCCTATCCGTGATTTATTTTCGCTGATGCCGGAAGCAAAAGCGCGGGGTTACAAAAAAGGGCGTTTCTCATTCAATGTCAAAGGCGGGCGTTGTGAGGATTGTCAGGGAGCAGGTTTAAAAACGATTGAAATGCAGTTTCTGAGTGATGTGCAGATACCCTGTGATTCCTGCCGCGGGAGACGTTTCAATACTGAGACTCTGCAAATATTTTATAAAAAACGTACCATTCACGATGTGCTGGAAATGACAGTTAAAGAGGCTGAAGATTTCTTTTCCGCATTGCCTAAAATTCACATTGTTCTGCAAACCCTGCTCGACGTCGGGCTAGGTTATGTGAAGCTTGGACAACCCTCCACAACACTTTCCGGTGGAGAGGCTCAGCGTGTCAAGCTTGCTGCTGAGTTAAGGAAAACAGCAACTGGGAATACGTTTTACATCTTTGATGAGCCCACAACCGGTTTGCATTTCAAGGACATCCGTCTGTTGCTGACCTGTCTTAACCGTCTAGTTGATCAAGGTAACACGGTGTTGGTAATAGAACATAATCTGGATGTACTGAAAGTCGCAGATCAACTGATAGAGCTTGGACCTGGCGGTGGAAAATATGGTGGTGAACTGGTTTGCGTTGGAACTCCGGAAGATTTGGCGGCACAGGAAACTCTGACCGGAAAGTTTTTGAAAACAGTTTTGGAAAAAGGAGAGGGGCAAAAAAGTTTCAAAGTTAAAAAGTTAAAAAGTCAGAAAGGAATTAAGAGTGAAAAAGTTGAGGAAGATTCAGCAGACTTTAATAGTTTTAGAAAATCAACAAATCACGCCCGTGACATTATCATCAAAGGAGCATCCAAGAATAATTTACGCAACATTGACGTATGTATTCCAAATAATAAAATGACGGTCATTACCGGTGTTTCCGGTTCCGGCAAAACGAGCTTAGCTTTTGATACAATTTTCGCTGAAGGACAGGCACGATATCTGGAGTCACTTTCCACTTATGCACGGCGCTTTTTGGGGCGGATGGACAAAGCACCGGTGGATTCGATCGACGGGCTTTCTCCGGCAATTGCGATTAATCAGAAATCCACCGGCCGCAATCCACGTTCGACTGTGGCAACCACGACCGAAATCTATGATTATCTGCGTTTACTTTTCGCGCGTATCGGTAAAGCACATTGTCCTGTAACCGGAAAAGCTTTGCTTGGTTACAGCCCTACACGTGCTGCTGCTTACTGCGCTGAAAATTACGCGGGTCAACGTCTTGAACTGCTTGCTCCTTTATACCTGCCCGGTACCGAAAAAATACTTTTACTCGACCATCCTAAACACTTGCCGAATGTGATTGAGTCTTTAAAACAGGACGGTTTTGTGCGTATTTATCTGAATGGAAAAGCAATCCGTCTGGATGAATGGGAGGAGCATTCCTCAAAGTTGAAGCTCAGTAAAAAAACCTCTGTAGATTTAGGAATTGACCGTCTGAACATAAATCCGGAAGAGCAGAAAAGATTGGCGGAAGCGATTGAAAACGCTTTTCAGCGTGGACATGGTTTGCTTAAAATATGCTTGACAGATCAAGCTGGAAAAACTGAATATTTATCTGAAACTCCAGCAAATGTGGAAAGTGACCTGAGTCTCGCGTTTTTTCAACAGGAAGAATTAACTCCACGCATGTTTTCTTTCAACTCGCATGTAGGAGCATGTCCGACCTGCGATGGTTTGGGCGGATTTCCACGTTTACATGATCCTCTCTGTCCTGATTGCGGTGGGGAACGTTTGAAGGCAGAATATCGCGCAGTGAAGATAAATGAGAGAAACATCAGTCAATTTTGTCAGTTCACCATTCCTGAAGCAAGACGTGAAATTGAAAGCTGGACACTCACTGAAAATCAACGCAAGGTTGCAGAACAGGCACTAGGAGAAATATTAACACGGCTTAGTTTTCTGGAAAATGTGGGGCTGGAGTATTTGACACTGGATCAGAAAGCCTCCACACTTTCCGGAGGAGAGGCTCAGCGCATCAGGCTTGCCTCACAAATTGGTTCCGGACTAGTAGGTGTGATGTACATTTTAGATGAACCTACCATAGGTTTGCATCCGCGTGACACGGACCGGTTACTCCATACGCTGAAGCAATTAAGGGATCGCGGTAACAGTGTGATTTTGGTGGAGCACGATTTGGATACAATCCGCCAGGCGGACCATCTGATTGATATTGGACCGGGAGCTGGACATTATGGCGGAAACGTTTCCGCAAGTGGAAGTCCAGCTGAAATTTCCGCAAAAAACGAAACCCTAACTGCGCAATATCTAAGTGGGAAAAAAACGATTCCTCTTCCAGAAAAATGCCGGCCAATGAATATGGAACATCTGCTTGCTGTTTCAGGTGCCTCAGCTAATAATTTGAAAAATCTGGACGTCAACTTTCCACTGGGAATTTTCACTGTCGTAACTGGTGTTTCAGGATCCGGTAAATCATCGCTGGTGGTCGATGTTCTGCAAAGAGTGTTGGAAAAAGAAATCAACGGAAAACAGCTGAAACCGGGAGCGTACAAAAAAGTTACTGGAATTGAACAGCTTGAATCCATAATGGTGATTAACCAGGAAGCAATCGGACGTACCCCTCGTTCTAATCCCGCTACTTATTCCAAAGTACTCGAACCGATCCGCAACTTATTTGCTTCAATGCCGGAGGCGAAACAACGTGGATTTGCCAAGCGCCGTTTTTCATTTAATGCTAAAGAAGGCCGCTGTCCAAGCTGTGACGGGCAAGGTTTCCATTTAATTGAAATGCATTTTTTGTCAGATGTCTGGGTAAAGTGCGATCAGTGCAAAGGCCGTCGCTACAATCGTGAGACTTTGGCCATAACTTATAAAGGTCACACAATCGCGGATGTACTGGACATGGAAATCAGCACTGCGGTTGAAGTTTTTGAGGCACAACCACGTATCAAACGTATCCTTAAAACTCTGGAAGAAGTTGGATTGGGTTACATGAAATTAGGACAGGCCGGAAACACACTTTCCGGAGGAGAAGCTCAGCGTTTAAAATTATCTGCGGAACTTGCTCGGCGTTCCCGTGGGACAACACTCTATATTCTTGATGAACCTACCACCGGACTGCACATTGACGATGTAGCGAGACTGCTCAAAGTTTTGCATCGTCTGGTTGATGAAGGGCATTCCGTCCTCGTAATTGAACATAATCTAGAAGTAATCAAAACCGCGGACTGGCTGATTGACCTTGGTCCTGAAGGTGGTGACAAAGGCGGCAGGCTTGTCTTCGAAGGAACTCCAGAAAAATGCAGCCGTAATCCAGAAAGTTATACAGGAAAATTTTTGGAATCTTTTTTTAAGCTGAAGCCTTAGGGCAGATTTGTACTCTATTTCAAATGATTTAATTAAGACAAGCTGATCTTCCCCGTTATTATTCAATTTTCCAGTGACCAGTCGCACTAAATTCACATGCCAATACCGGCTGTAATATTTTATAGGCAAGGTCATAATTTAATTTAAGACCTTTCTCAATTGTTATAGTATTAGATGCATGATTTGAAAATATTAAATTATTTCGTTGAAAACAAAGATAGACATGAACATTGAATCCATCAACTACGCCGTAATCATTTATAGCATCCTCTGTATTGTTCTCGGAATTATTGTCAGCTGGATTTACATGAAGAAAACGGTTTTGGCTCAATCAGTAGAAATCGAGAATATTGATGAAGATTTTAATCTCCTCCAGCAGAAATATGAAATTCTGCAGATGGAAAAAATTGAGATCGACAAGCAGTTTGCAGTCCTGACTCAAGAAGCACAAAGGATTCCCGAGATTGAAGAAAATCTTGAACTGCAGCAAAAACAATTTTCTGCACTGCAGATCTTGAATGCTACTTTGGAAGAAAGACTGGAATCGAAGGAAAACGAATCAAGAGAAAAATTAAAATTTTTGGAAGAAGCAAAGAAGCTGATGGGTACCGAGTTTGAAAATTTATCTACGAAAATTTTCGAAACTAAATCAAAACAGTTTACAGAAATAAATAAAGACAGTATACAGAATCTGCTTAATCCAATTCAGACAAAAATGAAAGATTTCCAAGAAAAGGTAGAAAAGTTTCACATCGAAGATGTGAGTGGTCGCGCGTCCATCAAAGCAGAATTTGAGCATTTTAAGGAAGTCAGTATAACTTTGAGTCAGGATGCACAAAATCTCACCACAGCCCTTACAGGTGATTCAAAACAACAAGGTGACTGGGGGGAAATGATCCTGGAAAAGTGCCTGCAGAATGCAGGTTTAATAGAGGGTGAGCACTATCAAAAACAAATCCAAATTAAAACTGATGATGGTACACAACAGCGTCCGGACTTTATCATCAACCTGCCGAATGAACGTATCATGATCGCCGATTCAAAGGTTTCGCTGAAAGCATATAACAGTTATATGTCTGAAGATGATGAGGAAAGACGTAAAGACTACGCCAAAAGACATCTTCAGTCAGTACGTAATCATATCCAGGGATTGTCCTCAAAAAATTATCAAGAGGGATTCCAAGAATACGGTTCACCTGATTACGTTCTCATGTTCATGCAAATTGAATCCGCCTACTCTCTCGCTCAGAAGCTTGATAGCAGCTTGACATCTGATGCGTTTAACAAAAATATCATCATTGTCACACCTGCCAGTTTAATGATGGTTGTTGGCATTGTAAACCAGCTCTGGAGACAGGAAAAACAAGTTCAAAATGTGAAAGATATTTTTGAACGAGGCGCTAAACTTTATGAAAAAATAAATGGTTTCCTCGAAGATTTTGTCAAGATTGGTGATAAACTTAGTGATGCAAATGTGTCTTATGATAATGCATATAATAAACTGAGTGAAGGTAGGGGTAGCATGATACGTCAAGCTGAAATGCTAAAGAAATTAGGTCTGAAAACCACCAAGTCCATGCCGAGGGAATTTAAAAATTCTATCGAAGATACTACTAAGCAAGACTGACAAACAGCAAAAAGTCCTAGATCTCTTTTACCTCGTGTGATACGAAAATACTCCTTTACCCCTCTGGTTGTAAACCGGAAAATTCTTCCCCAACTTTAAGAACTACACTCTATTTAAGAGGAATAATCATTGTGCTTTGAAAAAATAACTTTCTTTGTTTTTTACTTTTCTTTAATAATTTAGATAGTAAACTCAGACTTTTTAATTGGAAGAGTGTCTTACAGTATATAGAGCCAAAGAAATTTTCCTCAGAAAAACATCTCCATCACACAAATTTATAGCTTCACGAACCTTGCGGAATCCAGCCTGCAGGAGTTTTTTTAATGACTGAGGGGATCAGTCCAAGTGTGACCGTCATCAACAACACCATCGATCCACAAAGCATCAAGAGTCCGTCGTATCGACTCATAGCCTGGCCAAACCAACTCCACGTGTCACTCAAAAGCCCCAGCTCAAGTGCCTGCCCGCTCAAGACACCTGACAGTCCTGCTCCACCGCTGTAGAGTGTGAACCACAATCCTGTTGCCAGTGATTTGTTTTCAGCAGGAAGCAGCACAAGCGTTTCTGAACTCATGGCAATGCTGGAAGCAGCTTGTACCAAACCAAATAAAATAGTCAGAATTCCAACGGTTATTTGAACTTCGCCAGGAAAAAGGTCACGCCAGAGGAATAAAAACAGAATTAATCCAAAGCCAAAATGACATCCGAGAAAAACATATTTTGTACCAAACTTATCCACCATACGGCCACCTAAAAAGAAACCAGCTAATGCGCCAACGAACAATAAATTTCCTATGAAAACCATTTCGACTTTGCTCAAATAAAGTACATCTTTTTCAATTAAATTGAAGATTTGCGGACAGGCGCCAGTAAAAAGAGTCAAT
>JAPKDT010000333.1 GCA_028822475.1 SAR324 cluster bacterium | reverse complement strand
GAAATAGTGAAGGTGAAGTCACAGGTTATATTTGCATAATTGTTAGCTTAAGCTCACTTATTAAAACCATGGAGATTTAATTTTGACCACCTCATCCGTCCTCAAACCTTCTTTTGACGTAACTTGTGCAGTTCCCCGCACTGGACGCACATTACACAATTTTCTAAGCAAGCTGAAAAAACTAGGCGCGGACAGTGAAGAAATTGAGCAAATATTAAAAATATTGTCCAGTAGCAAACGCAGGAGTACTCCGGACATGCAGGAAGCATTGAATTTTTTGCAGGAAATTTCCAAAGAAGCTCCTCCATGTTTTTCGATTTCCGTAGACCGGAAAAGGAAATTAAGACCGTACCGTTTGGGATTTCTGGGTTATGAATGGGAAATTGGAAAAACTAAAATCCGAGTAGAAGGTGAAGAACCGCATAATGGTTCGTCACTGATTAAACTGGATGAAGTAGATTTCACTGTTGTGGGACTTGATGAACTGCTTTCAATGACCCAACATTATTTGGGTGATCCAACCAGGGTGACAAAATGGGGGATGTACAATTACCAACTGACTAAACCAACCAGCATCCGTGTCGCAGGTTCAGCGATGCTCACCAGTTACAACAAAATCCTCGGTGGTGAAGTACAGGATATGGTAGGTTTTTTCCTGATCTCAAAAAAAGGTGGCGGTAACCGCAGTCTGATTGATTTAGGGTCACTTTCGAGGCACGGGAGACATGTATTTGTCAAAGGCCGTTATAGTGGAATCGTGATGGCCGCATATCCGCAACTGCAGGTAGAACCCGTGGAAGATGTGGAGGAAGCGGTGATGAACGGTGAAAAAGGTAGTGTTGGCCTTGAAATTGTGCAGTCAGGCAACACGCTTAAATCTAAGGGCTTGCTCCTTCATGGTTCACCTTTGTTTCTTTCAGAAAGTCTTTATGTGGTGGATTATGACCGTTTTCAGCAAAATCCAGCACTCAGAAAGTTGGTGGAATCTCTGAATCCTATTGGCTATTTTGAAGAAGAGCGGCTGGAAAATTTTTCACGTTGGTATTATGCACTTGAGCAAAATCTAGGAGATGCTTGGATGCAGCGTCCAAAGGTGGATGAATTATTCTGCAAAACCGAGGACATTGATTTAGGATTACGCCCCTATCGACTAAGGACAAGAAATTGGAAACCTGATGACCGTTATCTGCGTGAAGAAGCAATTTCACTGGCACAAAATTCGCGACAAAAAGTTCTGAAATATTATCAAGAATTACTTTAACTTGATGATCTTCAACAAAACCTAAAACCTGTCTAAACTTGACTTAACCACAGAGTAAAATAAATACAGTTAATTGATTTTAATTATTATTTCTTTGAGACTTCTGCTGCTCTGTGCTTAGTATTTTACAATTTATTCAAACTCTGAGTATTCGCCAGTGCCATAAATTCAGCACGCACATTCCCTTCGCTGAGAAAAGAACCTTTTAGAGAACTGGTAGTCATAACACCGTCATGACTGACTCCACGCATGGCCATGCACATATGAGTTGCTTTGACAATCACTCCTGCACCTTTTGGAGATAGTTGTTCACTAAGAAAGTTGGCAATATCGCAGGTCAACTCTTCCTGCACCTGAGGGCGCCGTGAATAATAGTCAACAATTCTCGAAAGCTTTGACAGTCCGCAGAGTCTCTTATCAGGAATATACGCAACAGTTGCTTCTCCATAAAAAGGAAGTAAGTGGTGGGCACAGACGGACCTCACCGGAATGTGTTGCAGAACCACCATGCTTGACTCATAATTTGCTCCTACAGGAAAAGTGGTCAACGAAAAATTTTTCTCTCCAAGTCCGGAACATAATTCATCTATCCACGCTTTAGCAGTTCTTTCAGGAGTATCACGAAAATGATCGCTCTCTAGATCCACACCCAATCCTTCCAACAGCAACTGAATTCCTTGTCGCACTTTAACTTTATCCACTTTGTATCTCCTTAAGAATATTTCCTCTGTCTTTAAGCATAATTGATTTATTTGTCAAAATGAGAGTAACAGGAATACCTCATTATCAGCAAGTTAATCTAACAGGTTAAATCTTTAT
>JAPKDT010000332.1 GCA_028822475.1 SAR324 cluster bacterium | reverse complement strand
AAGAATTAACCGTAGTGAACTTGGAATTTAGCATTTAGTTTTTATTATACAGATACAGTTTATGAACATCTGGGAATCACGCTGGCAGGAAGGCCGAATCGGTTTTCATCTTCCGCAGGTAAATACATATTTGAGACGCTTTTCCGCGCATTTGTTAAAGTCAGAACCAGAAAACATTTTTGTTCCACTTTGCGGTAAAACTCTGGATTTGCCCTGGCTGGCGAACAGAACAAAAAAAGTTGTCGGTGTCGAAATGGTGAGTCAGGCAGTTGAAGAATTTTATGCGGAAAACGAAATATCTTATTCAATTCAGCCTGTTGGGAAATTACAACTTTTCAAGAATGATTCAATTGATATTTTTCAGGGTGACTTCTTTGACTTAACTCAGGAAGAGACAGGTTTATTTGAAGCAATTTATGATCGAGGTTCGATAGTTGCCCTTGCTCGTCCGGAACGACAAAAGTATGTAGAACACCTTTTGTCTTTTCTTGCTCCGGGCGGTCGTCTTTTACTCATTACACTGGAGTATGACCAGGAGCAAATGAGCGGACCACCTTTCAGCGTTGCTGACGCGGAAATGGAGATGCTTTTTTCGCAATACGGCAAATGGGAACTTTTGGAAACCTGCGATATCCTCGATGATCGTCTGCGTAACAAGGGACTGGATGGTATTTTGGAACGTGTTTATCAACTGGTAAAAAATTAAGATTTAATCACCTTTAGCACAAGTATTTGTGAACGTATCCGGAGCCCCAAAAACATTAGCGGTTATTCCTGCGCGTTATGCGTCTAGTAGATTTCCCGGCAAACCTTTGGTGGAAATTGCTGGAAAATCAATGATTCAGCACGTATGGGAACGTGCAATGCAGACTCAGTCAATTGACGAAGTTCTGATTGCAACAGACGATCAGCGTATTTTGAATGCAGTTGAAAAATTTGGAGCCAAAGGTGTACTGACAAGTACGGAGCACAAAACAGGTACTGACAGGATAGTTGAAGCACTTTCCGGGCGTTCCTGTGAATGGGTACTGAATATTCAGGGTGATGAACCGCTGGTTCTGCCTTCGGATTTGGAAAGGCTGATCCTGCAGGCACATAACACGGAAGGTACTAAAGGCGCGACCCTGATTTATAAAATAACCGATGAGGCAATGTTACATGATCCTAATGTGGTTAAAGTAACATTAAACAAAAAAAACCAGGCCCTCTATTTTTCACGATCTCTGATTCCATTTCCACGTTTCGCGAAAGCTGAAAATTTTTCAATTTGGCGTCACCTAGGTGTGTATTTGTTTCAACGGGATTTTCTGCTGCAGTTTCATCAGTGGCCCCAGTCTGTTCTTGAACAAACCGAACAATTGGAACAACTGAGAATATTGGAAAACGGGGAAACTCTGCTCTGCGTGGAAGCAGAAAATGACGGTGTCGGAGTGGATGTCCCCCAAGATGTAGAATATGCGGAAATGATGCTCAAGAGACAAAAAATCTAAAAATATGTGGCCGATGTTCGGCTTTGAATTTCTGTGTACTTTTAGTTTTGAGTTTCTAATTATCCAGTATAATGGGCGGGGCTAAAACCAAAAACCACAAAAAGACAAAAAATTGTAAATACTGCAGCCAGGCTAAGCATAATGACGCCGATATGGTTGTCAGTACCATGTGAAACACCTATTTCACCTGCATCCATACGCTGGTGAATTTCTTTATCAAGTGCTTCTCCTTCGTCAATTCCCTGTTGACGTTTCTTTAAATCTTCTTTAACTGAGGCTTTATAATCACTCACCAATTCTTCCTGGCTACTCATAGCTAACCTTTCAAATTTAATTATAAATTAATTTTAAAACCATTTTGTTAAAAGGCATTCACTTATTTATACTGCTTAAGTTAATTATATAATCATCAACTTATCTTAGACACTAACATACAAAAAAATCTACGCCAAGCTTTTTATGCACTTCGAGGATCCTCTTTTCAGTCGGACACATTCAACAGCATTAAGCTTTCTCTGCAGCCGATTTTTCAACAGTTACTAATTCTTCTTTGTTTTCTTCAGTAGTTTTCGGAGCAGGAAAATCCTCTGCAAGAATGCCAG
>JAPKDT010000050.1 GCA_028822475.1 SAR324 cluster bacterium | reverse complement strand
GGAAAATCTGCAATGATTCCTGCAGGCAAGCGAACAGGTTGAGGTGGATTCAAAAAAGATATTTCATTGCTCATATTTCCCAGTCTTAATAAATCCTTTAAATATACTCTGAAAAACTTTACCTCATCCTGTCCTTTCAAACCTTCTAAAACTGCCTTAAACATGGATTTAACTGCATTTCTAGCTTTGAAGGAAGCCTGGTAATTTTGAATTCCCCGAGTTTCAAGTTTGGTTTCAAATGCAAACTCGGTCATGAAAACCGCAAGCAAAGCCAAAATAACCAGGGTAATCAACAAGGCAATTCCACGTTGTGAAGTAGTCTTAAGAGGAGAGGGAGGAGATCCTGGGAGGTGAGACATGAATTTAAAGCTTTGAAGACAGGCTTTTACATTTCAACCTGCCGAACAAAGTTTACAGCAGCAAATGTCTTAAAGGCAACAGTCTACCTGGAAACGATATACTTGTTTCCAGGTAGACTGTGCCTCACATATTATTTCTAAAAGCCTCAGGCTGCATGGCGTAAAGTAAAACAAACTCAAAACGCCTGTATATTGCTCAGGAACAACCGCTGGTTGCACCGCAGGAGGCACACTTGAGACAAGAACCATTACGTACCATAGTGAACTGTTGACAGGTGTGGCATGATTCACCTTCATAGCCTTTCATCCGTGCTTCCTGAACAAGGCTCGATGTGGAACGTTTCTGTGCTTCCCAACTTTCTCCGGAAGCCTCTCCGGTAAAATTCGCATTGCCTGAAAAATCCGCATGTGCCTGTTCTGCTTCCGGTTCTGAATTTTTCAAGAGCGAAAAATCAACTCCTTTAAAATCATTGTCCGACTCTTCCAGAAAGGCCTGGCTTTCTTCAGTACTAAGAGTTCTTTCAGAGACTAGCTGTTCATTGTCGAACTCAGGTTCAGTCTCATTCTGCGTATGCACAGCACTTGCCTGCAGTTCATCTGAATTGACATGTGACAAATCGTTACGACCCAGATAGGAAATTGCCAGTTCACGGAAAACGTAATCAATGATGGATGTGCTCATTTTGATATTATCATTTCCGGAAACCATTCCGTTTGGTTCAAAACGGGTGAAAATAAAGGCTTCCACAAATTCTTCCAACGGCACACCGTGTTGCAGTCCAAGTGAAATGGCAATCGCAAAGCTGTTCATCAAACTTCTGAACGCCGCTCCTTCTTTGTGCATATCGAGAAAAATTTCGCCTATAGTACCGTCATCATACTCACCGGTACGCAGGTAGAGCTTGTGTCCTCCGATCACCGCTTTTTGTGTGTAGCCGTTACGGCGATGAGGTAATTTTCTGCGTTTGGCGATGTAGCGGTGAATAATTTTTTCCGCAATCCTGATTGGCGCTGGTTGTTGAGCCGCGATACTTTCCTCTGCCTCGTCTTCGTCCCACAAATCTTCTTCTACACTCACGTTGAGCGGTTGACTGAGTTTGGAACCATCCCTGTAAAGTGCGTTGCATTTTAAACCGTTGTGCCAGGAAGTGGAAAATGCCTGCTTAATATCAGTCACATTAGCATCACCCGGCATGTTGATAGTTTTAGATATCGAACCGGAAATGAAAGGCTGAGCAACAGCCATCATCCGGATGTGCGCATCAGATGCAATAAAGCGCTTACCAGTGCGTCCGCACTTGTTTGCACAGTCGAAAACACTGTAATGTTCCTGTTTGAGATGTGGAGCGTTTTCACTGGTCATAGTTCCGCAAATATAATCATTTGCCGCTTCTATTTCCTTTCTGGTGAATCCGAGATGCTTGAGGATACTGAATTCAAAATTTCCAAGCTGCTCATCAGTCAACCCCAGTGTTTCCTTGCAGAATGACTCTCCAAGTGTATAGAGGTTGAAAACAAAGCTGATATCAAATGCGGTTGGTAACTGTTCTTCTATGCGCTTGAGTACTTCATCCGTAAAACCTTTGCTGCGTAAAACATTCGCATTGATGCATGGACTTCCCTCTAAACGTGCATAGCCCTTGATATAATGCACAATATCCGCAACTTCTGAGTCTGCGTAACCAAGTTTCTTTAAAGCTAACGGGATGGAATTATTGATGATTTTGAAATAACCACCTCCAGCCAGTTTCTTGAACTTAACCAGCGCAAAGTCCGGTTCAATTCCGGTTGTGTCGCAATCCATTAACAGGCCGATGGTTCCGGTGGGTGCAATCACTGTGACCTGCGCATTACGGAAACCATGTTTTTCCCCAAGTTTCAAAGCCTGATTTGCATCTTGTTGAGCTGCTTTTAGCAATTCAGGAGGGCAATGCTGACTGTCAATACCGACAGGTTTGATGGTCAAACCTTCATATTCACTATCCGGAGCACGAAAAGCAGCACGCCGGTGATTACGGAGCACCCGCAGCATATTTTCCTTGTTTCTCTCATATCCTGCAAATGTGCCTAGCTCTTTTGCCATTTCCGCGGAAGTTGAGTAAGAAGTCATATGCATGATGGAAGTCACCGCACCGCAAATAGCAAGGGCTTCCGGAGAATCATAAGGAATTCCGTTAACCATTAAATACGTTCCCAAATTTGCATAACCCAAACCGAGTGTACGGAAGTCATAGGAAAGTTTAGCAATGTTCTTACTTGGAAATTGCGCCATCAGAACACTTATTTCTAAAACAATTGTCCAAATCCTGGATCCGTGTCTTAATTTAACAATATCAAGTTCTCCGGTTTTAGGATCACGGAAGCGCATCAAATTCAAGGAAGCCAAGTTGCACGCAGTGTCATCCAAAAACATGTATTCACTGCATGGATTAGATGCCCGAATCGGTCCATCCGCGGGGCAGGTGTGCCATTCATTGATTGTTGTATCGAACTGAATCCCGGGATCTGCTGAGGCCCAAGCTGCGTAGGCAATCTCTTCCCATAGTTCAGTTGCCTTGAGCGTCTTGCACGGAACAGGTTTTCTACCTTCCTTTTTCGCTTTTACTTTTTCAACACGCCAGTAAAGATCCCAGTCTTTGTCCTGCTCAACGGCTTCCATGAAGGCATTATTAAGACGGATTGAATTGTTGGCATTTTGTCCTGCAACAGTTTGATATGCTTCAGAGTTCCAGTCTGTATCGTATTCTTCAAACAAGACGTCTGTGTAACCCTGCTGGGCCAAATGGATGATACGGTGAACATAGCTGAAAGGCATTTGTGCCAGTCGAGCTTTTTTAGCGACTTTACGCAGGTCCTTATTCAACTTGAGGTCAAACTTTTCAGTTTCATTTCCCCAGGCGTGAATCGCGCTGAATAGTTCGTTGATCAGTTCTTTTATCGTCTTGGAACCTGCCACCAGGGCTGCGACTTTTTGCTCTTCATTAACTTTCCAGTTAATAAATTTTTCAATATCAGGATGATCGGCATCAATACAGATCATCTTTGCTGCACGACGTGTAGTTCCGCCGGACTTGATCGCACCTGCTGCAGAATCACCAATCTTGAGGAATGACATCAGTCCTGAAGATACACCTCCTCCGGACAGTGGTTCCATATCTCCACGTAAATCAGAAAAGTTGGAGCCTGTTCCTGAACCGTATTTAAAAAGACGCGCTTCACGGGTCCACAAATCCATGATGCCGCCTTCACGCACCAAATCGTCTTTGACTGACTGGATAAAGCACGCATGCGGCTGCGGTCGCGTATATGCGTCTTTGGAAGGGGTAACTTCTTCGGTTTTTGTGTCAACGTAATAATGTCCCTGTGCAGGACCGTCCACTCCGTAAGCCCAGTTTAGTCCAGTATTGAACCATTGAGGAGAATTTGGTGCTGCCATTTGGTTGGCCAGCATGTGGCATAATTCATCATAAAAAGCGCGGGCGTCTTCTTCTGTATCAAAATAGTTATTCTTATAACCCCAATAAGTCCAGCAGCCGACAAGCCGGTGAAAAACCTCACGTGCATCAGTTTCTGAAGTGGTGGAATTATCTCCGGAAGTTTCTACTGCTTCCTGTTCCTGCTTTGCCTGATCATGTAGAGAAGGTTGCAGCCATGCGGGGATTCCTCTTTCTTTAGCTGCTTTGAGATGTTTAGGAATTCCGGCTTTGCGGAAATATTTCTGTGCCATGATATCAGTTGCTACCTGAGACCAATCTTTTGGTACAGCAACTTTTTCCCACTCTGAGACTACAGAGCCATCCAGATTGCGGATTATTGAACTGCGGTTTTCAAATTCCATCGACTGATATGGACTCTCACCTTCCATGGTGAAGAGGCGTTTAATTTTCATGTATGCCTTTTTGTGTTTTGTATTATAAAATAAAGATGAAGTTTACCCAATCCATGGTTTCCTTCACTGATTAAAGTATACTTAAACGTGTAAAACTTAAAGTCCGGATTCTTAAATTTAATTCAGTATATTTTATGCAATAATAATGAAACTATTGCATAGTTAGCTGGACTTGGGGAAAATCAATCCTGGACTTCGCAAAAAAGCCTGTGACTTAAGTATTTTAGCTTCATAAAGTATCAACAAATCACCATATCATGTGTTCTGTTAATATAAAATAAAACTCTTATATCAGTGAGATAAAATCTCTCTTGGAACCGTGCAGAAGAGAATGTTTGTTCTAAGCAAGAACTTCAGCCATAATGCTGACACTGACAAAATCTTTAACTAGATCCGAGATTGATAATTTAGTTCAACTGGCTTATAAAATCAACAAAAAAGTTCTCCTGTTAAATCAAACATCAACAATTAGTTAACTGATATTTTACGTAAAAAAAAATGAATTTAGAACAAAAAAATCAAAAAATATATAGTCCTGTGCCTGCCGTCTATCTTCATATTCCTTTTTGCCGGCATATTTGTCCTTTTTGTTCTTTTGCTGTTAGACGCGACAGAGTGGAATTGCATGAAAAATATATTCTTGGAATGCTTGATGAAATAGCAAGACGTGCAGCATGGATGAAAGAAAAGAAGCAGATTAATCGAGACCTAAAACTTTCAGGGCATAAATTTCTTGAGTCAATATATTTTGGTGGAGGCACACCTTCCAGTCTCACGATTCCGGAGGTTGAGCTGTTATTGAGTCAAGTCAGGAATTGTTTTCCCTGCTCTGATCAAGTAGAAATATCCTTTGAAATGAATCCGGAAGATGTAAATCCGGAATATCTGAGTGGACTTGCAGAAATCGGCGTAAATCGGCTTAGTCTGGGAGGGCAAAGTTTCCAGACATTAACTTTAAAGAAGTTGGGACGAATTCATTCCGGCTTAGAATTGCGGAAAGCTGTCAAGGCCATTGCCAATTCAGCAATCGAAAATTGGAACCTTGATCTGATGTTTGGTATTCCGGAACAAAGTATTGCGATGTTCAAGAATGATGTGGAGGAAGCGCTTTCCTATAATCCTTCACATATTTCATTGTATGGACTGGAAATTCATGAAAAGACACCTTTCGGGAAAAATAAGCAGATCCGCAAATGGGACACAGAACATCAGCAGCAATTCGAAGAAATGTATTTGTGGGCGAATGCTCGTCTGATACAAGCACGTTTATTTCAATATGAAGTTTCGAACTTTTCCCTAAAAACTAAGGAGGGCCGTAATAACTTACTGGTCTGGTCCGGAAATGAATATTTAGGTTTCGGAGTTGGGGCACACTCATATTTAAGTCAAACTCGCTGGGGCAACAAGCGTTCACTAAATACTTACCTCAAAGATCTTGAACATAATAGCTGGCCGGTTGATTTTGAAGAGCAGTTGCAGGTGAATGAGCAGGCTGCTGAATCTTTGATGCTGGCTTTACGACAGCCTAAAGGAGTAAATATAGAGCAATGGCAGAAACGTTTTGGTCTGCAGTGGAAAAAACAGCAGCTTGATCTTGTCGAAGAACTTTGCACTGCAGGCAGAGCGTTCCGGAAAGGTCAGCACTTGTGTTTAACAGCAAAAGGAATGTTGCTCGCAGACAGAATCACAGTGGAGCTAATGCCTGAATCCCACATAAAATAAGAAGACAGTAAATTATTTTCATAATTATTATAAAGTTTTTTTTCAGGTAGCCGAAAAGCAAGACAAGGGTTTTACCCGCTGGTTAAATAAAAAGAGTCAACAGCCTGCGGAAGGCCTAACACATTAATTATGGGAGAATAAAATGAGAATTCGAAGCAATGCAACTTCTTTGAACACATTACGGCACTCAGAAAATAATTTAAAAACAGTAGAAAATTCAATAAAAAAATTAAGTTCTGGAACAAGAATAAATAGTGGTGCTGACGGACCAGCCACATTAATTGCCTCTGAACGTATGAGAGGGCAAATAGCGGGATTGAGACAGGCTCACAGTAATAACGAAAGTGCTGTTGCCATGTTTCAAACGGCTGAAGGAGCTTTAAGTGAGTTCAGTAGTATATTGCTGAAACTAAAACAGCTCTCAGTTCATGCTGCAAACGAAGCGGTAAACGATGACGCCATGCTGACTGCAGATCAACAGGAAGTGGATAATATGATTTCCACTCTTGATCGAATTGGAGGCACTGCGACGTTTAATGGAAAAAGTCTACTTGATGGTAGTTTAGGAGCAACCGGAGCAGCAGTAGGTGATAATCTGCGTTTCGTGAGTGCTAAAACATCGACTAAAGATTCTCCAACAGAAGGTTATGAAGTTGATATTGTACAGGTTGCAACCCAGGCTTATAAAAGAGGTAGTGTTCCTTTGACAGTAAATAATATTGGTGAAGGAGTAACCATCTTGTTAAGTGAAGGCGGTCGGAATGTTGAAATAGACACGAGAATGGGTAAGGAGAAAGAAAACATTGAGGAGATTTTAGCAAACCACAAGCAGTTTCCCGCACGCTTTCCTGCAGATCAGGCATCTGTGGATATTCGTGGAGTAGTTATGCAAAGCATTAAAGAAGGAATTGCAGAAAGTGGTTTGGCTTTAGAAGCATTTGAAACTCCCGAAAAAGCACTTTACATTCGGCACAAGAATTTTGGCACAGAGTCTAATTTTTCAGTTACTTCTAACATTCCAGGATTATTGACAAATATTGCAAATATTGCAGAATTATCTGAAGCAGGTTTGGATGTGGCAGGTAGAATAGGTGGAACATTTGCAAGTGGTAATGGTCAGTATTTAACGGCAATCGAAGGTGCCTCACCGGCTAAGGGTATCACAATACAGTTTGATCGTACAATTGGACTGAAGGAGGTACCTGTAAAAAATGAACAGGGAGATGTGATCGGTACAGAGTTTATCGAAGAGTCACAGGCCGAAATAGTCGGCTCTCCAGATAATCCGCGTATAGAAGGATTTGTTCACTTGTCACAACAGACAAAAAATGTGAGTCTCGGACCTGAACCCGGGATGGAAGACGGTTTCTCTTTTAAGAACATCCGCACGAGTAATCTGGGTCAAGGAGTGGAAAATGAGAGTGAATATAGAAGTCTATTTGATATTGATGTTACCAGCGTACAAGGTGCAAACGATTCAGGCAGACTTATAAATAAAGCGATAGACGAAATATCAACTTACCGTGCTGAAATTGGGGCTTTCCAGAAAAACGTAGTTGAAAGTAATCTTAATTCATTGAGAATTAATGATGAAAACATTACCCAAGGTGAGTCAACGATACGTGATACAGACATGGCAGCAGAGATGTCAAAATTGACAGGCAGTCAGATTTTACTGTCAGCCAGCCAGTCCATGCAGGCACAAGCGAATCAGTTACCGCAAAACGTTTTGCAATTGCTGCAGAATTAATCTTCAGGCTGGTGAAAAAAAGTTCCAGCCTGATGTTCTGCTTTAGAACTTCCTAAACTCCCAAATAGCGATGTTGGATTTCTTTGTTTGTGCTCAAAAGTTTTGAGTCACCTGTCCAGACAACACGTCCCTTTTCAATAATATAATGCCGGTCAGCGAAGCGGGTTAGAGCTTCAATGTTTTTGTCTACTACGAGAATAGACTGTCCGGAAGATTTTAAGCCTTTCAAACATTCCCAAATTTCCATTCTGATTAAAGGAGCAAGACCTTCGGTAGCTTCGTCCAAAATCAATAGTTTAGGGTTTGTCATCAAGGCTCTGCCGATGGCCAGCATTTGTTGTTCTCCTCCAGAAAGTTGATTACCCATGTTTTGCGAACGGTCTGGCAGACGCGGAAAGAGTTCAAAAACACGTTCCAGAGTCCAGGGATGCTGGTTTTTTAAACGGTTAGAGGCAGTTGCTACGAGGTTTTCGACTACGCTCAGATTCGGAAAAATCTGTCGACCCTCCGGAACTAAACCCATTCCGGCCCTTGCAACACGGTATGCAGGCCATTCACGAACATGATTTCCGTCAAATATTATTTCACCGGAACGTGCTTTTACCAAGCCCATGATAGAATGAATGGTGGTTGTTTTACCCATGCCGTTACGCCCCAGCAATGTCACCACCTCACCATCATTTACCTGCAGATCAACACCAAACAGCACCTGACTCTGGCCGTATGCAGTTTTAACTTTTTTAAGTTCAAGCACTTACTTCCTCCTCACCAAGATATGCGGCCTGGACTTCCGGATGTTTACGGATGGCTTCCGGAGCATCTGTCGCAATTCCTCGTCCATAAACCATAACAGTGATTTGGTCTGCAAGTGTAAAAACAACATCCATATCATGTTCAATCAACAGGATGGTCAATTTCCGTTTCAGTCCCTGAAGTATTTCAACCATGGCTTTTGATTCCTCTGGACCCATGCCGGCCATCGGTTCATCCAGCAGTAGCATTTTAGGACGTGTTGCCAGTGCCATTGCAATTTCAAGTTGACGGTGTTCTCCATGAGAAAGTTGTCCCGCCACGATGTCGGCACGTTCTTCCAACCCCACTTGCTTTAAAAAAACTAAAGCAGGCTCACGTAAAACAGGATCCTTTCGGGCGTCTTTCCAAAAATGAAAGGAATGTCCGGCATGTGCTTGTACTGCCAGAGCAACATTGTCCCATGTGCTCATGTCCGGAAAAATATTTGTAATCTGAAAAGAACGAGCTAAACCGAGCGCAGAACGAAGATGAACAGGAATATCCGAAATATCTTTACCGTCAAAGATTATAGTTCCGGAATCAGGTTTTGTTTCTCCGGTTATTTGCCTGATCAAAGTTGTTTTCCCTGCGCCGTTTGGCCCGATAACCGCGTGTAGAGTTCCTACCTCAACCTCAAAAGAAAGATTGTCTGTGGCCAGTAAACCGCCAAATGATTTGACCAGAGAATTTACTTTCAACATTTCAGTCTCCCTTCGTATTCTTTTTGAGGGAAAAATGAAGCCACCAGCGGTCCAAAGCCACCAGCATTCCGTCAATACCTCCGCGTGCGAAAATGACTATCAGCACCAGCATTGGGCCAAAAAACAATTGCCAATATTCGGTAATACCTGATAGAAGTTCTTCCAGTAGAAGAAAAGCTACTGCACCAATCACTGGGCCAAAAAGTGTTCCTATTCCTCCCAGGACTGTCATAATGATCAAATCACCAGAGCGCGTCCAGTGCATAACGGCAGGACTAACGAAATCAGTCTGATTGGAAGATAAAACTCCGGCTAATCCGCAAATTGCACCGGCGATCACAAAAGCCACCAGGCGGTAGCGGAAAACAGGAAAGCCGATTGATTTCATTCTTTGTTCATTAGATTTTGTTCCGCGTAAAGTCATGCCGAAACGTGAATTTGTTAAACGGTGGGAAAGGTACAAACTTGCCAGTAAAAAAGCAAAGTTGAGATAATAGAGGGAGTTGTCATTTGAGAGATCGAGTAAACCTGAGAAATCACTGCGCATATAAAGACTTAGTCCGTCATCACCACCGTAGTTTTCACTACCGACTGCAATAAAATAAAACATCTGAGAAAACGCCAGCGTAATCATAATGAAATAAACTCCGTGCGTCCGCAAAGAAATAGCTCCAATAACCAGTCCTGCCAGGGCAGAAACTGCTACGGCAATGCCCAAGTGAGCGAAACCGTTACCCATCCACTCCACACCGTCTTCAACCGCGTGAAAAGTACCAATTCCGACAACGTATGAACCAATTCCGAGGTAAACAGCATGTCCAAAACTAACCATTCCTCCAAAGCCTAAAATAAGATTTAGACTTACTGCGCCAATTGAAAGAATCAACATGCGTGAAAACAAGACTGTGTAGAAAGGTTCATCGATACTGTCAGCGATTAATGGGACAGCGCCTAAACCAAGCATCAATAGTGTGATTATGTAGATACGGGGAGAGAATTTCATCTACGCTCCCTTAGGTGGAAAAAGTCCCTGAGGTTTTATTGCCAGAATGAGAGCCATCAAAATATAAATCAGCATTGATGAAATGGCGGGAGCAGCCGTGTCTGCAATATCGTTGGACACAAAAAGTCCTAAAATATCAGGTAGAAAAGAACGGCCGACTGTATCTATAAAACCTACTATCAGAGCTGCTACAAATGCTCCACGAATAGACCCGACTCCACCAATTACAATTACCACAAAAGTAATAATCAATATCCCTTCACCCATCCCAATTTCTACAGTCATTATCGGGGCGGCCATCATTCCTGCTAAACCGGCGAGTGCTGCTCCAAGTCCAAAGACTACAGTGTACAGCAGGTTGATGTTTACTCCGAGTGCACTCACCATTTGACGATTACTGGCTCCCGCACGGATCAGCATCCCAATTTTTGTCTTCGAAACTAGCAGATAAAGTAAAAAGGCCACCATGATTCCTACCGCAATAATAACCAGTCTAAACGCAGGATAACGAATACCGAAAAATAGTTCAACGCTACCGCTGAGCAACTCAGGAAGTGGAATGTCGAGACCGATAGGCCCCCAGATAAGTCTGACAAATTCATTGAAAAAAAGAATTAGCCCAAAGGTCGCCAGGACTTGATCAAGGTGACTGCGTGTATAAAGTGTGCGTAAGGCGATTCTCTCTAGGATTACACCAAACAACATGCAGGCGGGAAGAGCAAGTAAGGCTCCAATGAGGAATGAGTCTGTCCATTGGGTGAAAGTAGCAGCAAAGTAGGCTCCCATCATGTACAGTGAGCCGTGAGCCAGGTTGATCAGATCCATAATACCAAAAATCAACGTTAAGCCGGCTGCCAGCAGAAATAATAAAATACCGAATTGAAACCCGTTAAGGGTTTGCTCCAAAAGCAGGATCCAGTTCACTTGAA
>JAPKDT010000331.1 GCA_028822475.1 SAR324 cluster bacterium | reverse complement strand
CTTCCCGCTGCATGAGCAGTCCTGGCAATTGGATCAATCATTTGGCTACCGAGTATTCCAGCACCCGCAACAAGAGCACCAGCACCTAAAATATTACGGCGGGTCAAATTCAGTTCAGTTGCTTGATCAACTTTTTCTATATCTTTTTTAACCATGTTTATCTCCCCCATCAGGTTTAAGAATTAACTAACGAAACGTGGATACTATAGTTTCCTTTTAATGAGGTCAAGCTATAATTTTGCAAATTGAATATTTATTTTCTCCTGTAAAACTATAACTATTGTCCGGTACAATCGTTAAAAGTTTTAAATCAGCAATTTATACTTTCGAGAACAGGGAGGAACTTTAATACTCTTAGAGTAGACGCTTCAACAAGATTTCTCGCTTCGTAAGCAAGGATAAAGTTTCATGGTTTATTATGAGACCATCTTGTTCAGGGCAAATTTATTTCATTTAAAGAACAACAATCGGTTTTGCTGTAATCGGGCTGGGTAAAACACTTTTAACTTGCTTCCCTCATACGGCATCAATTAGCATTCAATTTAAAATATATCCAAGAATAAAGTTCCTTCAATTTCAGAAAACTGTGAGGTAAAGAATGTCTGCAGAAAAAATATTCCAGGAAATGGCTGAATCAATGCCGCTCTCAAAAGCAGTACTTGATTTAAGGGAAAACGTTAAAGGTTACGGCCTGATCATTGTAGATGAGGTCAACGGTTTTGCCACTTTAGGTGCAGGTAACCTTGCACCACAAACTCCAAATGAACAAGTTTCTGTGATGGTTTCAGAAACAAACCGACTTGCTCGTGCTTTCACCAAACAGAAGATGCCTGTGTTCGCATTTCTGGACACACATGATCCAGGGAAACCGGAGCCACCTTACCCTCCGCATTGCGAACGCGGAACCGGTGAAGAGGATTTAGTCCCGGAACTGAAGTGGCTGGAAAATGATCCGCAGGCGACATTGGTCCGTAAAGACTGCATTAACGGTTTCATCGGTGCATTTCAGCCGGATGGATCAAATTCTATTGTAGACTGGGTAAAAGAAAATGATGTAGCCAATGTTTTAGTAGTAGGTATCTGCACTGACATCTGCGTAATGGATTTTGTGTTGACGCTGCTCTCCGCCAGAAATCACGGAATGCTTCCCAGTCTGAAAGAAATTCTTGTTTACGAAAAGGGTTGCTCCACCTATGACCTGCCACGCAGTGTAGTAGAGGAAATCGGGCTTCCCGTCAGCGCAAGTCACCCTCAGGAAATTACCCACTATATGGGTCTCTACTTCATGGCTTCACGCGGAGCACAGTTGATAGAAAGTGTTGAAATTTGAAAATTATTTCTGCTCCATGATAAATTTAAAAACCGCTTAATAACTTTCCAAAAAAGCTGTGCGGTGACCAGTCTTATGCCAGAGTACCGGAAAGAAACTCTCATCCAACTCCAGGCTGTCCTGCTTCTTGTAACGGCTGTAAATCGGACTAAGATTTACAGGATGATGCAGACTTTCACTGTTCATGCAGTGCGAGACCACAGAGCGCCGCGGATTTTCAGTCTGGTTACTTCCTGATCCATGCCATGTCCCTCCATGATGAAACACTGCATCTCCTGCATTCACTTTTAGATTAACAACATCATATTCTGAAACACCTAAACTTTCTGCTGATGAACGTAAGCCCTCATGGTAATCCTCCGGAGCGTGGAACCCGTGTAATTCAGATGAAACAGGCCACTTATGAGAACCGGCAACATATTCGATGGTTCCTCCATCGGTATGAGTATCATCGAGTGCCATCCAACATGTTACCATTGATGGAGGCTCAATCCATTGCTGGTACGTGTTATCCTGATGAAAACCCAAAGGTTTTGCTCCCGGTGCTTTCCAGATTACATTATCCTGATTGATTCGCACACCTTCCCAGTTCATAAGCTTAGCACAGGCTTTACCTACTTCCTGACTCAATACAAGTCGGGCGATTGTACGATCCGCTTTCCAGCCATTACAGATTTGTCTGGTTAAACTCGGGGCACTCTTTCCGTGTTGCCAGTTCCATTCATCGGGCTGAATCCCAGTTTCAAACTCACCACGAAACAGCGGA
>JAPKDT010000330.1 GCA_028822475.1 SAR324 cluster bacterium | reverse complement strand
ATGAATATGCGTAAACTTCTCAACGCAAAGGTGCTGGTGAGAAAACTGCTCGGCATTGAAACCTCCGGAAGTTTAACAGTCCTTTTTACTGACAAAACAGGAACTCTCACTCAAGGGAAATTAACTGTCTCAGAGCTACTGAGAGGTGACGGGGAACATTTTACCTCATTTGCGGATATCCCGGATAATCTGCGTCAAACAGTCGCCTTCGCCCTGAGAAACAATACGGGGGGCTCAGTTGATAACACAGATCCCGAAAATCCAAAAATTGTAGGTGCTAATCCAACAGCACAAGCTTTATTGCGTTTCCTCGGTGCAGATTTGGTTAAACAGGATGATGTAAAAATTACGGCAAATATCCCATTTAACAGTGCCTACAAATTCTCTGCTACTCAGGTTGAAGGTTCACAAAATTTAACTCTGGTCAAGGGAGCCGCAGAAATAGTGCTTGCCGGCTGTACACATTGTTTTGATGCTGACGGAAAGAAAGTCGCACTGAATTCCGAAAAACTCAAAGCAGAAATGTTGGGTCTTTCCGAACGTGCCATGCGCCTCATTGGCCTGGCAGTTTCAGAGCAGGATTTAGGGCAGGAAAATGTGCTTCCTTCCGAGATGACTTTAGTGGGGATCTTAGGCCTGCGTGATGAAATGCGTAAGGAGTCACAACCGGCGGTGCAAACCGCACGGAAGGCAGGAATTCAGGTTGTGATGATAACCGGTGATGCAAAAGATACCGCACAGGCTATAGCTAAAGAAGTCGGCATACTCGAAAAAGGAAACGGGCTCGTGTTGACTTCCAGCGACCTTGCTAAAATGTCAGACGAAGAGATAATAAAAATTCTTCCTGAATTACGGGTTGTCGCGCGTGCACTTCCCACTGATAAAAGCCGTTTGGTAAAATTGGCTAAATCAATGGACTGGGTGGTCGGCATGACTGGAGATGGTGTAAATGACGCGCCGGCCGTGAAAAACGCGGATGTTGGTTTCTCGATGGGAAATGGTACAGACATGACCAAGGAGTCCAGCGATATTGTCATTCTGGACAATAATTTCATCTCACTGACAAATGCTGTACGCTACGGACGGACCCTCTTAAAATCTATCAGAAAATTTTTGATTTTCCAATTAACGGTCAATGTTGCGGCCATTTTGGTAGCGTTCCTGGGACCATTTTTTGGTACGGATTTACCACTGACCATGACTCAGCTATTGTGGGTCAATATTGTGATGGACACCCTGGCAGCCTTTGCTTTTTCCGGAGAAGCTGCTCTTCAGCGTTACATGAACGAAAAACCGGTCCCCAAGAGTGAGTCACTCATCACTGGTGACATGTGGTCCGCTATTTTGATCGACGGATTTTACATGGCATTCCTCAGTTTGTTTTTTCTCACCTCTGATTTTGTTTCCAGCTTATTTGTCTGCGATGATTTACGTTGTCCGGATTCGGATGTCAATCTTGTCTTATTGACCGCTTTCTTCGGATTCTTTGTTTTTATGAATAACTTCAATAAATTTAATGCCCGTACAGAAGGGCTCAATTTATTTGAGCACATCACTGAAAACAGGAGTTTCATTATGGTGGTCATCTTAATTTTCTTCCTGCAGACAACCTTTACTTATATCGGAGGAGAAGTATTGCGGACGGTTGGTTTGACATTGGAAGAGTGGGGTTACGTACTGCTCTTTGCAGCCACCATAATTCCACTTGACCTCACACGCAAATTTCTGCGTAACACCTTTGTAGGAAACCCTGTGCATTAGATGTAGCGACATTACACATTTTAACTATCTTTGGTGAAATATATATTTTCTACCCGAAGTCAGTATTATTTCTTTGTAATCTGGACACAAAAATAATACTTTAGTCATATACATTTTATTAAAAAAGTGATCATCTAGATTTTATAATATTTCTAGCTTGATGACAATTATGAGCTTAGGACTCATCAGTAATTTTTGATCTCATTTATCTCTTAAAAAGGAGGATTTTTTGAATTTTGGTTTTGTAATTGATAACCGTAATTGTATTGGTTGTCACGCATGTACCGTTGCGTGTAAGGCAGAAAATGATGTTCCTGTTGGGGTAAATCGTACTTGGGTAA
>JAPKDT010000049.1 GCA_028822475.1 SAR324 cluster bacterium | reverse complement strand
GTACGATTGCAAATTTAGCATCTGAGTTTTCCAGTACATAAACCATTTCTTCCGCTACAGAGTCCTGATAAAGCGGAACCGGAATTCCACCTAACGCCTGCGCAGCCACCATAGACCAGTAAAGACGAGGTCGATTATCACCGATTACAGCAAGTTTGTCACCTCTTTTAAAACCAAGTTTTGCCAGTCCACAAGCTAGGTTACGAACCTCTTTGGCTACTTCAAACCATGTCCATGACTGCCATATTCCAAAATACTTGTGCCTGTTTGCAGGACTATTTCCTCTTTGCTTTGCATGGTCCAACAATAACTTAGGAATCGTATCCAGCTTTTTTTCTATGCTTGCTGTTTCTGTCACTTTAGTCCCTCACTTACTATAGTTGCTAAGTAAACCATAGACAAATTATGCTAGCAACTACAAGTTTAGTAGATGTTTCTTGAATCTAAGTGCTTTTAACTTTATTTAGTATGACTATCAGTCCTGAACATAGCCTACACATTCTACGATTGATTCAACAACACGCCGTGCATGGGCGTCTCTAAGCATACTAAAGCACTAAAATAACATAACCAGAAAAACTATCTAGTAAAATTAAAAAGTGCTTTGATACTACTTATACCGAGTATTTTATATAATAGAAACTATATTACAAATATAAATCAAGAATTTTTTTTAAAGTTATATGTATGTATCTTTTGCAAGAAAAGATGTCAATCTTTCACATTTCAAAAATAAAAAGTGTTGACTAATGTTTCAAGGGAGGATAATTTAGTCTTTTCGTCAAATCGACATTTTCAGTATTAATCTATGAAATGCCGTTATTTTTTAAATCAAAAAACATGGGAAGTAAAATGAAAATCTTATTCAAAAAATTTATCCTGAGTACGAGCTTACTGGGATTGCTGGCTTTACCGGCATTTGCGGCAGAATGTCCTCGCGGTGATTTAGACAAGCGCTACTGTGACGCAAACGGCGATTTGGTAGCAGACACACCGACGGATTCCAGTAAATGGGCCGATCCGAGTACTTTGATTTTTGCCTATACTCCAGTAGAAGATCCTGCTGTTTACAAAGGAGTCTGGGCTGATTTTCTGGTTCACATGGAAAGCGTGACTGGGAAGAAAGTAGTATTTTTTCCGGTGCAGTCAAACGCCGCTCAAATTGAAGCCATGCGTTCCGGACGATTACACATTGCTGGATTCAACACAGGTTCCAATCCACTTGCGGTTAATTGTGCGGGATTTGAGTCTTTCGCTATCATGGCCAGTCTTACTGGACATTTCGGTTATGAGATGGAAATCATCACCTATCCCGGTAGTGGTATCAACAAAGTAGAAGACATCCGTGGAAAAACTCTGGCCTTCACCTCTCCAACTTCGAATTCCGGCAAAAAAGCCCCTTCAGCGATTTTGAAGAGCAAGTTCGATATGATTGCAGACCGTGACTTTGAGGCGGTTTACTCTGGTAAGCACGACAACTCAATTCTTGGTGTTGCCAACAAGGATTATGTGGCTGCCTCAATTGCAAACTCTGTTAAATCACGGATGATCAAAAGAGGAGTGATCAAAGCAGAGGACGTGATCACCATTTACAAGTCACAGACTTTCCCGACCACAGGTTTTGGGTATGCCCACAATCTGAATCCAGCACTGAAGTTGAAAATCCAAGAAGCTTTCTTCAGCTTCCAATGGGACAAGCCAGACTGGTCACAGAAGAAATTGGTACCAACTTCCCTCAAAGTGGAATTTTCCAAATCCAAAGAAGGGCAGTTCATTCCAATCAGTTATAAAACTCATTGGGCTGTTATTCGTACCATCGACAAAGCAAACGGTGTTTCTTACGCTTGCAAATAATTACCTCATCGGTTCCAATGGATGATCCGCTACCGGCATTTTTCTATTGGAACCGAACACGCTCCTGCGTGATAAAAAAACTCTATGCTTGAAATAAAACAACTCGTAAAAAAATATAAGACCGGTGACGTTGCCATAAATGGTGTTGACCTGAAAGTTGAAAAGGGTCAGGTGATGGCACTCATAGGTCCGTCCGGTGCAGGAAAAAGCACCTTGATACGTTGTGTAAATCGGCTTGAAACACCAACATCCGGTGAAATCTGGCTCAATGGTGAAAATATCGTAAAATTGCGTTCAGGTAAATTACGCAAAGCCCGCAGGAACATGGGCATGATATTTCAGGAATATGCCCTCGTTGAACGACTGACAGTCATGGAAAATGTACTTTCCGGACGTCTTGGCTATGTTGGATTCTGGAGAAGTTATTTGCGGAAATTTCCGCAAGCGGATATTCAGGCAGCGTTCAAACTTTTAGAAAAAGTTGGTTTGGAAAAGATGTTCAACAAACGTGCTGATGAACTTTCCGGAGGTCAACGTCAAAGAGTCGGTATCGCCCGTGCTTTAATTCAGAATCCGGATATTTTGCTGGTTGATGAACCAACCGCAAGTCTTGATCCAAAAACTTCGCGCCAAATCATGCGGCTCATCACAGAATTATGTGTAGAACAGCAACTGGCGGCAATCATCAATATCCACGATGTTGCACTGGCACAGATGTTTGCAGAACGAATTGTCGGTTTACGTGACGGACGCATCGTTTACGACGGTTCTCCAGATGATTTAAAACCTGATGTGCTTACCGAAATTTATGGAGAAGAAGATTGGACTGCTGTTCGAAAACGCAAAGCAAAAACAGGTCCGGTTTCTGAAATTGAAGACGAGTCCATTTCAGAAGAACACATGGCTGAATTGATGTAATATGAGCATCGAACCAACATCACCAAATTCCGGAGTTTCCGAACTTCAATCCGCGGCACTTCCAGAATCATGGAGCCCTCCGCCCTTGATCAAAAATCCGCTTTTACGCTGGGGATTACTACTTGGACTTGTGCTCTATTTGTACTTGTCCGTCGGTTCACTTGAAGTAAACTGGAACCGTATTTATGAAGGACTGGACCGTGGAGCGAAATTTGTTTATGGATTTATGAATCCAAACTTCGCCGAACGCTGGACTGACATCAGTGAAGGTATGATTGAAAGCCTGGTGATGACGGTTACTTCGACCGCAATCGGAATAGCGATTTCAATTCCTATCGGTTTTGGAGCGGCCAGTAATCTTGCGCCTTTGCCAGTTTACTTATTTTGTAGAGGTATTATTGCGCTTTCACGTAGTTTTCAGGAAATCATTGTTGCCATCCTCTTTGTGGCAATTTTCGGCTTTGGCCCCCTCGCAGGTGTCTTAACTCTTTCTTTTGCGACTATCGGCTTTCTATCAAAATTGCTTGCTGAAGATATTGAAAGTATCGACAAAAGCCAGGCAGAAGCTGTAAAAGCAACGGGCTCGCCATGGTGGCAGTGGATTAATTTCGGAATACAGCCGCAGATAATGCCACGTTTGATCGGACTTTCGCTGTACCGGTTGGACATCAATTTTCGTGAATCCGCGGTTGTCGGACTGGTTGGTGCGGGAGGAATCGGTGCGACACTCAACACAGCGTTTGACCGTTACGAATATGACACAGCAGCAGCTATTCTCATTTTGATAATCGGCATAGTCATGCTCTCAGAATATATTTCCGGTTACATCCGGGCGGGAGTGCAATGATGGCTGAAGCACTTTCTTCCACACCAAAAGTTTGGCAACACAGAAACCGTAACCAACAACTCCTTTCATGGTTCCTCTGGCTGGTTGGAACTGCGATTTTCATGTATTGCTGGCAAATAGTTTCGGCAAGCACAACCTGGTTTTTCGTCTGGGATGCTCCAAGAATTGCCGCTGACATCGGCTCACGGATGATGCCGCCGCGCTGGAGTTACATCAACGAATTGTGGGAACCGCTCTGGGACACCCTCAATATCGCCACCATCGGCACCATGATGGCCATTGTAATGGCCGTTCCGGTGGCTTTCCTGGCCGCCCGTAACACCACACCTAGCACTAAATTTGTCAGGCCGATTGCTCTGTTGATCATAGTATCTTCACGCTCAATCAACTCCTTGATTTGGTCACTTCTGCTAGTTTCTATCATTGGCCCTGGGGTGGTTGCCGGAATCGTGGCGATTAGCTTGCGATCAATTGGTTTCGTTGCAAAACTGCTTTATGAAGCAATTGAGGAAATTGATAAAAATCAGGTTGAAGCAATTTCCGCCACAGGAGCAAACGGTCTGCAGATACTAGCTTATGGAATTTTTCCGCAAATACTTCCAGCATTTGCAGGCATCAGTGTTTTCCGCTGGGACATCAACATTCGCGAATCCACTGTGCTTGGCCTTGTCGGCGCTGGTGGAATAGGACTGCAGTTAAATGCTTCCCTCAATGTTCTGGCCTGGCCCCAAGTCACACTTATTTTGATTCTAATTCTACTAGCCGTCATCTTCAGCGAATTGATCTCCGCCAAGATACGTCACGCCATCATTTGAGCAGCGTTTTACATGCAGCCTCTTTCTGATTTCACTCAAAATGCACTCCGTAAAATCCGCTTTGTCCTGACCGACATTGACGATACCTTGACCGAAAATGGTAGTCTCCCTGCAAAAAGTTATCAAGCCCTTGAAAGTCTTCAGCAAGCCGGATTAAAAGTGATTCCCATAACAGGCCGACCTGCCGGCTGGTGTGACCATATTGCTCGAATGTGGCCAGTGGACGGTGTTGTTGGTGAAAACGGAGCCTTCTATTTCGTTTATGATTCAGTCAATGGAAAATTGAAACAGCGTTACTGGAAAGACGAAAGCGCAAGAGCCTCTGACAGAAAACGGCTGGAGGAACTCAGAAAGATTATTTTGGCTAAAGTAGAAGGCTGCGCTGTTGCCTCAGATCAAAATTACCGTGAAGCGGATCTTGCGATTGATTTTTGTGAGGATGTCCCAACACTTTCAAAATCTGCGGTTAAGCAGATTGTTGACATCTTTGAACAAGCCGGTGCGATTGCAAAAGTCAGTTCCATTCACGTCAACGGCTGGTTCGGGGATTACGACAAACTCGCAATGACAAGAATTTTTCTTGCTGAATGCCTGCAGACTGAGATGGATTCTGCTCAGGATATAGTTGTCTTTTGCGGAGACTCACCGAATGACGCACCTATGTTCGGCTTTTTTGAAAATTCTGTCGGCGTTGCCAATGTTTTGGACTTCGCTGATAATCTGGAACAGCAACCTCGCTGGATCACAAAAAATAGAACCGCTGCCGGATTTGTGGAACTTGCTGAAACAATCCTGCATGCTCATTCAACTACTTGAAGTTGATTTTCTGCACCAAATCCGAATGTGGCAAATTAAATTTTCAAAATGAAACAGCAACAATTTTTAAATTTAGCAACGGCAGAGGAAGCCGAAGAGCGATTTTGGGAAGCAGTTCAGCCTCAGCCGCTGGGCGAAGAATTGGTGCTACTGGAAAAGGCTCATGGTCGAATTTTAGCGTGTGATGTTCTGGCACGGCATAACGTACCTTATTTTGACCGCAGTAATTTTGACGGATTTGCGCTGCGTGCGGAAGACACTTTTGGCGCACAGGAAACAGCTCCAGTTTTACTAAAATTGAATCCGGAAATTCTAGCATGCGGTGTTGTTCCTCAGGAAGATGTTGCACAGGGAACAGCTACCACAATCTCAACCGGTGGAGTACTTCCACGAGGCGCAGACGGTGTAGTGATGATTGAGAATACTTTTCCGCTTAAAAAAACAGCTTCCGGAGAAAACCGAATTCAAGTGCTGAAACCAATTGTGCCGAACTCCGGAGTTTCACTGGCTGGTTCGGATATTGGCGCGGGTGAAGTGGTACTCAGGATTGGCGAGCTCCTGGGTTATCGTGAAACCGGTACTTTGGCTGCTTTGGGCGAAGCAAAAGTCAAGGTTTGGAAACGACCCCAAGTAGCTGTGATTTCCACCGGGGATGAACTGATTGCTCCCGGAGAGCAAATGGAAATGGGGAAAGTTTATGACTCAAACTCAACCGTGATTGCCCATGCTGTGGAAGAACTTGGTTGCGAAGCCGTACGCTTTGGAATTGTTCCGGATGACGAAGCGCAACTGGAAGCAGTTCTGCGACAAGCACTTGAATTGGATTTTGTGCTGCTCTCCGGCGGTACCTCAAAAGGCGAAGGTGATTTGAATTATCGAGTCTTTGAAAAGTTCAACGACCCCGGAGTTCTGGTACACGGTGTGTCACTCAAACCCGGAAAACCGCTTTGCCTCGCCGTACTTGAAGGAACTCCTGCGGCCATCCTGCCAGGATTCCCCACATCTTCGACATTTACCTTCAGCAAATTCATTGCACCGGTTCTGCGTAAACTGGCCGGACTGGCTCCGGAACGCAGCGCTCATGTTCAGGCAAAAATTCCGCTGCGTTTGAATTCCGACAAAGGGCGCACCGAATTTAATCTTGTTCATCTGGTACGTAACGAGGATGGATTCAGTGCATATTCGACAGGAAAAGGTTCAGGTTCCATCACAGGTTTTGCGAGGGCAGACGGTTTTATGGAAATTCCGCGCAACACCGAAATGCTGGAAGCCGGCGAAGAAACAACCATCCATTTACTCGGAGCATCTGCGCGGCCTCCAGATTTGATGATCATCGGCAGCCATTGTGTTGGACTAGATTTTTTGATTGGAGAAATGCAGAAGCGTGGTATTTCCTGCAAATTTCTTGCGGTTGGGAGCATGGGAGGTGTGCTTGCGGCTCAGCGGGGAGAGTGTGACTT
Organism: SAR324 cluster bacterium; assembly: GCA_028822475.1. Lineage (GTDB taxonomy): Bacteria > SAR324 > SAR324 > SAR324 > NAC60-12 > Arctic96AD-7. The sequence goes on along the minus strand of JAPKDT010000049.1, from coordinate 4,494 downwards.
GGCTGGAACGCATTTGCTACATGAAGCTTCAGATCAATATAACAGACATCTGTTGACAGCAGAACTTCATCTACATAAAGGCTACCGCCGTAGTCAGGGTTTGCTGTTTCGTAAAGATGACTCACGTTTTGCTTTAATAGAACGAAATTTTAAAGAGACGATTCAGCAATTGATGGGAGATCAAAACGTACGTATGATCAACAGGAATCTGGGCAGCGGCACAAGGGTTTTGCTCGATCGGCTATTAGCGAACCAACAGCCTTCAGGATTTTTCCAGGAAGCAAAATCACATAATTCTGTAGCAGCCGCAATTGCTCAAAAACGTGCGGATTGGGGGATTGCGATCCGCTCAGTAGCTGAAGATTCTGGCCTGGGATTTTCTCAAATGCAGGATGAGGAATATGATTTTATCATTCCGCAAAAGCGCTTGAATCGTCCTGAAGTGAGACAGTTTATAAACATGCTGCAGGAACCAAACATTCAAACACAACTAAATAATCTTGGTTTAACAGTTTCTGCTCCTGCTTAAAAAAGCAAAAATAAGACACTCAACCAAAACCTAAAACTTTTCTCATGTCATTACTTTATTTCAAAGCCCTGCATCTCATTGGAGTTATTGTCTGGTTTGCGGGTCTGTTTTATTTAGGCCGTTTATTTGTTTATCACCGTGAGGCGGATGAGCGTGCGGAACCAGAACGCGGGGCTTTGAAAGCGCAGTTCGCACTAATGGAAAAGCGGCTTTATTATGGAATTACTTGGCCCGGCCTGTGCATCACAATTTTCTTCGGATCCGTCATGTTGATGGAGTGGGGACTGCCAACTTGGATTCTCACAAAAATAGGATTGGTCGTCCTGTTGGTGCTTTATCATTTATGGTGTGGTCACTTGCGTAAAAAACTGCTGCACGAAAAATGCGGCTGGAGCGGTAAACAGTTCCGGCTCTTTAATGAGATCCCAACACTGCTGTTGGTCAGCATCGTTTTTTTGGTGGTTTTCAAAGAAGCTTTTTCGTGGAGTGTTTTTTTGCTGATTCTCGCAGGGTTGATACTGACTATAGGTTTGACCGTGCAACTGCTGGCAAAAAAAAGGCAAAAAGAGGCCGCTGGAAAAAATCAAAGCTGATAATAATTATGGAAAGAAACAATAAATTACTAAGTTTTTTTATAGGAATCCTGATTGCTGCCGGAACAGCTGGCTGTAGTTGGTTTGGAGAAACTACCGAACCAACAAATGAAGCGTATGAATCCGGTAAAAAAGCCTTTACTGAAGGTAAATACGAAGAAGCAAAGGTTCATTTCCGTGAAGTTGACACAAGTTCCCCTTTTTATCCACAAGCAGTCTGGATGATTCGGAAGGTCCCTCTCAAAAAAGGTGTAACGGCTTTTGAACAAAAAAAATATCAGCTTACCATAGTTGCATTGTCTAAGGTACCAGTGCACTCCGCTGATTACGCAGAGGCACAGCGTTACATTAATCTGGCAAATTACAAGCTACTGTTCGAACAGTTCCAGCAGTCTACAGATAAAGACCGTTTCATCCTTATTCAGCAACTGGTCAACATTTCCAATGAATTAGGTGAATCAAAATTGCTTTTAGACAGTCTGGATATTATTAAGACAGGCCTTGATACATCTTCTTCCAAGAAACAAACCAGGGATTTGATCAATTTGCTGGGCAGCGTGGTTGCTCTTAACCAAACACCCGAAGTACATCAGAAAGCTCTGAATTACCTGCTGAAAGATTTTGAACAGTTCTACGAGCAAACAGAAATTCGACCTCATGTCCTCCAGATTATCGGCACTCTGAAAATGGAACTTATGTAGAATTGCTGGCTCCGTAAAAGTCAGAGATCGGCAATTTGTTATTTCAACCCTAGGGATAAATCTTAATGTTATTAGTGTGGTCGTTGACACAAGATTTCTCGCTTCGCTTGAAATGACAAGTTTTACAACAATATCAATTCTTACTGATACTTGACTAAAGACGGTTTTTGAGACGGCGTCTCAGATTAGAAAGTGTATCAAATGAGAGTCAAGACATAAACCTTAGCGTTCCTTAGAGAACTTAATGGTTAACAATGAAACAGGAGTCTCCATTCAAGCTATAGAGTCGCCCAGACTTTGACGCCTGCTTTCACGTAGAGCAATTCTGCTCAGCCAGAAGCTGATTCCACCCATCACCACAATCTGTATATATGCCATTCTCTCCATCTTCAATGAGAGGAAAAAATCATACAAACCATGTAGAAATGCGGAAATAAACCAACCCTGAATAATCGTCATCATCGGCAAATAAAAACTGAATTTTTTTTCATTACCTGCCTCCAACAGCAGACGAGATTTTGCCACATAATATCCCATTGGCACACTCATAAAAGCATGTGCAGGAATTGTGACTACCGTTCTTGCGGCAACAACCGCTACGCCGTACTGATCCAGATAATAAAAATTTTCCAGTGTCGCAAATCCTACTGAAACCACCGCCGCATAAAGAATTCCGTCAAAAGATTCTTCTAAATGCCGGCTGGGATAAACTACTGCCAACAAGACAAGTAATTTCGCAAATTCTTCATTAAATCCTACGAAAAACCAAAATCCCGAACTGAACAAAGGGATAGACTTGCCGAATACAATAATCTGCGACCACAGCGCATCTGGCCAGAAAAGTGTGTACTTTTCAACCGCATGATTTAAAACCAGCGCCAGTAGTCCTGATCCCATACCACCGATGAACAAAAGCAACAGTAAAGGCAGGTACACTTTTTTGTAACGCTGTGCATGATAAAATACCCAACCCCAGAGGATTCCGGGAACGAGGACTATTCCGACTATAGGCAGCATTCTTTATTATCCTAAGTGTTGTGATTACGCAAGATTCATGGCATAGTCGAGTTAGAAACACACTTCATTCTAAAATGTTGACTTGAGGGAGCTTACAACATCTTAGAAGAAAATCAAGAAAGAATCCAATGCAACGAAAAACACTCTCCTCACCCAAGGAAAATCCGGATTTGGATAAATTTGCTGGAATCATCAAGTCCTGTCGTTATTTTCGGAAAATCAGCCTAGCTCTTCTCAAGGAAATGCTACGGCAAGGTGAATTTGTCACTTTGAAAGCGGAAGAATTTCTCCTCCAGGAAAACCACTCTAAGCCTCCGGAATTAATTGTACTGCTGGAAGGTTCACTTGCAGTAACATCAAAGGATCATTTCATCATGCGTCTGAATCATCCCGGAGATGTCGTTGGAGAAATGTCTGTTATTTCAGCTAATCCAAATCCGTATGCAGACGTAATTGCGGAAGAAGATTCTCAGGTGGTGATTTTTCCGAATCACCTTTTTAAAGTTGCTGAAGATGACACAAATGTTTCAGTTGCATATTATATTTTTTCGCACATCCTCGCAGAAAAACTAAGACACGTTACCGCACGATCGCTGTTGAAGAAGAATGGCCGTTCATTTGAAGAGCCAGGTCCAATGATTGGGATCCTAGATCCGGACATTAAGTACCGCGGAATAATAAAGTCGACGCTGCAAAATGTCTGGAAATTGTCGCGCATTATAGAACTAGAATCTTACCATATATTTCTTGAAAATCCATTTGAACATAATTTTGATTTTATAATTATTGATCCGGAACTGATTTCACGAGACTCTTCTCAGACGGAAAAAATCAGTAATTTAATTGAAATCTGCAGTTCACATCTGGCACCGATGCTAGTCATCAGTCAATACTGTAAAAAAGAGGAGAACAGGCAATTTCTCGCAGAACTTGGAGTAACGGATTTTTTGTTGAAACCTTTATCAGCTTTTGACCTGCAGCATCTGCTCATTAAGTTCCGTAAAGATCATTACCGTCAGCAAGAGCTCGAACAAGTTGAAATAGCGGCAGATACCGACAGACTTACCGGACTGGCTAACCGCCGCAGGATGGATGAATTCCTGGAAGCAATGCTCACTCTTTTTCCGGAAGAGAAACAATCTTTTTCGCTTATCATAGCGGATGTGGACCACTTCAAACACTATAATGATGCACACGGACATCAACTTGGTGACGTGGTTCTGGCTTCAGTTGCGGCAATCTTCAAAAACAGTATCCGCAGAGGTGACCTGGCGGCACGGTTTGGCGGAGAGGAGTTTGTGGTTATTCTACCAAACTGTGAAAAAGACAATGCTATGCTGATTGCAAATAAAATGCGTGAGACAATTGCCGCGGAAAAGTTTCCATATCAGCAACAACAACCACTGGGTAACCTGACCTGTACTTTCGGAGTAGCCACATTTCCGGAAGATGCGGATACCAAGGAACTTTTGTTGAAAAAGGCTGACGACTGTCTTTACAAAGGCAAAGCTGGTGGAAGAAACAAGGTGCTTGCCGCCGAGTAGCTTTAAGTTTTTGCAAAAAGTGATAATTCGGGGTTAAACATAGTACTCAACTTCGTGGTGTACTATGAAGTTAGAATAAAGGTCATTATTAGGTCATTTTAATAATTTCC
>JAPKDT010000329.1 GCA_028822475.1 SAR324 cluster bacterium | reverse complement strand
CCTGTTGTAATTGTTACAGGAGTTGGATGGCATAAAGTATGGGGCTCTGGCTTAAGTTTTTCTGTAGCAATGAATGCCAGCATTGGCGGTTCCAGAACAATTGAATACACTGAAAATATGCATAGGTTCAGTGACTCTATGAAAAAAGATCTTGAAAAGAAGACCGATTATCCAACAAATTTAGTCATCTACATCGGCTACAGTTTTTGAGAGAATATTATGATTAAATACATTCTTCTCCTGTTTTTTAGCATTTTCCTGCTTTCGGGATGCGGGGACGAGCTTTCGACAAGCACCACTGATGATTCCGCAAACATTACAAAGTCACTCCTGACAGGTACATGGACTGCGAAGTGCAGTGACAACACCACTGCTTCGACTTCTTCCAAGACTGTACTGGTGTTTTCCGCTTCTGGAGACAATCTCGCTGCAACCACCACAAATTATTCAGACTTAAGTTGTGTTACTCAAAGTTCTGTTTTCACTAAAAAGTTGAACACTTTGGTACTTGGCAGCAAAACCAAAACTTCGCAAAATCAAATAATCAATGAATTAACTGCAGCAGTTGCAGACATCACATTAGAACCAAAAACAAGCTCTGTTTCTACCTCTTTAAATTCCTTCTGCGGACTTACAGGTTGGAGTTTAGCAACTGAAAAGTCAATAGCCGGGCTGACTTGCGGTTCTATAACATATAATGCTGTAAATGACATCCACAGCGATATTATCCAGATGAATTCAGAAAAGACTTTCATCAGGCTTGGTAACATAACGAATGCAGCCAGTACTGGATATCCAAAGACTCTATATACTCAGGAGTATTATAAGTAGTGTCCGGAATTCGCTCGTGCGAACCAACCCTGCACAGCAAAAAAGCAAACCGATAACGTGGTTGAATTCAGTCTAATATTTGCCCTCCATACAAGTTCCTGCTTTCCTGCTTCAACTGTGTTGACTCTTTTGGTGAGTTAGTTTTTTACACCTCATCTACATCCGTATTATTGTAACCGTGTGAAACTAAGCTGAGCTTCAAACAAAATTTTGGCCGGTTACTTGCTTTTATTTTTCCGTGTAATAGATTCGCATTTAGCATAAAGACAGGTAAAAATGAATGCACAGTTAGCAAAGCCAATAGCAATCCTCAACGGTTCTTTATTAATTGCCCTCTATTTCATTTTTTGGATCGTGGTAACAGTTGTACTGCCAATTTTATCTCTTGGCCTGCGATTGTACACTAAGGAGCAGGGTATCTTAAAGGATCATACTAAAGAACCAGAAGCTTGAAATAAAGCAGTCTAGTGAACTATCCGGTCAAAATTATGGTTGTTGATCTGAAGGTTTTGCGCCGCCTTGAAAATGACTGCTTTTGTAGATGATCACACCTTGGAGGGACAGATAATTTTCAATCTGTGTCTTTATGTTTCCTGCTCTCTGAATGCTCCCCATCAGTCACAGCAGAAGATTCCATGCTGCTGACATCAGCATCTATTTCCTGACTCCTCTCAATTTTCACATTTTCTGTAACTCTCAGTTCCTTCTTAATCTGACAGTCTGAACAGCGAGATGGTTTGTCGACAAGTATAAAACTTGATAACATTAGCGGCAATACAAAGTTAAGGACCGGGTAGATAATCATGCAGCACTTTAGGAAGTCATCAGATCAATATAATGATGATATTATCAGTATTATATTGATTAACACTCCAGTCAATTATTTTTAATAAAATTTTTAGCTGCAGGTCCGAATAATTCTGGCATTGCTGAAAAGTATTTCATTTGTCATCCCGGACCTGATCGGGGATCCAGATTCCAGATCAAATTGAATACAATAATTTAAGCAGATACCCTTGATTCCGGGTCTACCCTTCTCTTCTCCCGGAATGATAATGGAGGATATTCTAGAGTATCACAACCAATATTCCGATTATGTGATCTCCATGTGAATGGAACTAAAACTACAGTAGTGCAGGACTTTTGCGATTGCCTGAAGTTAAATTATTGGGTGATTGAAAACAGAAAATAAACGGTGGGTATCATAATACAATATTAATTGTCTTCCGGAGCATTTGATAAATACTGTAATTAGGCATTGCTTCTCATTTCACATATC
>JAPKDT010000328.1 GCA_028822475.1 SAR324 cluster bacterium | reverse complement strand
AATTAATATACTCCTGCACGCAGGATATAGTAAATTTGGACGATGCCGATAGGGCGGTTTTCATGATCAGCAACCACAAGACAGGTGATGGAATGTGTTTCCATGACATGCAGTGCTTTGGCGGCAAGTTCTTCCGGAGCAATCGTTTTTGGGTCAGGGTGGGCAAATTCAAGCAGGGGTTTGTCAAGAAAAGACTGTTCTTCCTCAAGCAGCCGCATTAAATCTCCTGTCGTAAAAACACCGCTGATTTTTTCATCATGATCGACCGCTACAACAATGCCGAGATTTTTGCTGGAGAGAACATTCAGCGCTTCCCGCATCGGCATATTTTCCGGTACAAGAGGCAAGGGATCGCCTGCTACCATGACATCCTTTATTCTGATAGTCAGTTTGCGCCCCAAACTTCCACCCGGATGAAACATAGCAAAATTATCTTCACTAAACTGACGCTGCTCAAGTAAGCACATTGCCAGTGCGTCACCCAGGGCCAGGGTTGCGGTGCTGCTTGCGGTAGGAGCGAGTCCAAGCGGACAGGCTTCTTTTTCAACGGCTATACTTAAATGAACTGTGGAAGCCTGTGCCAGTGTTGACTCCGGCTTTCCGGTCATGGCAATCAACGGAACTCCAATTGCGTGAATGTGCCCGATCATCTGCACAACCTCACTGGTTTCACCGCTGTACGAAAAAACGATAACAACATCCTGCCTGGTAATGATTCCCAAATCACCATGAGAACTTTCTCCGGCATGTAAAAACAGCGAGGGCGTTCCGGTACTGGTGAGAGTTGCAGCAATTTTTCGAGCAATCAACCCACTTTTACCCATTCCAGCCAGGATCACTTTTCCCTGACAAGCATAAAGCAGATTGACTGCTTCCTCGAATTCAGGACCTAGACGTTCGATAAGTCCTTCTAGTCCAGCGATTTCAATTTTTAAAGTTTCGCGCGCACGCTCCAGCAAAGGTGACATTTTTGTTATCCGTATAAAATCCCCTGTTTTGTGAAATGCCGCATTGTCGCTGAGTCCCTTAAATCCCCAGCTTTAAGAATTACGGCATCAGTATTGTGTTTTCCTTTTTTACTTGGCAGCGAGCCTCCTACAGCAAGACGATAAGGTGGAATAACTGGCAGAAGAAACTTTGTATCACCGACTACACATTCAATAGGCGGCACAAAATCATTGGTATCTTCATCGTATATTTTCTTGCCAGAAGCCATTATTACTCCGCTGGCGATCACCGAACCTTCTCCTATAATTCCTGTTACCTCACACATTGCGCCGATCTTAACGTGATCTTCGACAATAGAAGCCAGCCTGCCTGCCGGTTCAAGGATGCCTTCAATTCCAGAACCTGCTCCAAACTTAACATTTTTACCAATTTGAGCACATGAAGCAACACGAGCTCCTCCGTCTATCATACAACCTTCTCCCGCAATATAAGCACCTATGTTAACAAAAGCGAGGTTCATGACAACTGTTCTTGGACCAATGTAAGCTCCGGCACGCACCATACATCCCGGAGCATAACGCACACCACCCTGCTCAAAATCCTCTTCCGTAAAGTTTGCTGTTTTCAACGGAATCTTATCCCAGTATTTTCCTTCCATGCGTACGTTGCCGTGTGTACCAAAATAATTTAGAACCCCGTCAATCGTATATGGTTGAGGTTCCCAGATACCTTTTACTTTTTCTGCAGCCCGAACCTTACCCTGATTTAACAAATCAATGAAAACCTCGCATTCCTCGGCAGATGCTTTTTGTCCTGCAAGATTTGTCAACAGATCACTACAGGAACTTTCCACAATTTCAATCCTCAGGGACTCTCTTTTTTTAAGGCCTAGCAGCAATTCGAGTTTCTGATGTTTTCCGGGATTTTTCTGCGCATCTTCTACATGTTCACCAAAGAGCCTCAGCCCTTCTTTTGCCGCTTCCAGATTGATTCCACCTTTTTTATCAGCAATATGCTGGAACACCTGGATCGAGCCCTGCCGTCCGGGAATATTAGGGATGATGGAAACCAGATCGTCACGTTCATTGTAGAGGCGCAGCAACACAGTATTTTTCGTTGTTGGAATAGATTTCAGATTTTCTGCAAATGTTTTCATTGGATATGTTT
>JAPKDT010000327.1 GCA_028822475.1 SAR324 cluster bacterium | reverse complement strand
CGACAAATCCACGAACAATAATTAATGGTCAAGACTCATTAATTGCTATTGGAGCATCTACTGGAGGAACTATTGCGCTGAGAGAGGTCCTTTCAGCTTTACCGGCTGACATGCCCGGTATTGTGATTGTACAGCATATGCCGAAAGCTTTTACTACTTCTTTTGCGGAAAGTTTAAATAATGAATGTCGCTTGAATGTGTCTGAAGCCAAAGAAGGAGAAAAAGTGGAACGAGGCAAGGTCTTGATTTCACCAGGTGATCAGCACATGATGCTCAAACTAGTTGGTAAAGAGTATACTGTTACTATGGACAGCGGAGAACTTGTGAACCGTCACCGGCCTTCAGTCGATGTCCTTTTCCGCTCAATAGCAAATCTTGTAGGGAAAAAATCAATTGGTGTGATCTTGACAGGAATGGGTGATGACGGCGCGGCCGGCTTGTCAGAAATGCACGATGCAGGTTCACTGACCTTAGCCCAGGACGAGGAATCCTGTGTAGTCTACGGTATGCCACGTAAAGCTGTGGAATGTGGTGCAGTGGATGAAGTGAAAAACCTCGAAGGAATCATCAAACGCCTGATTGCACTCCGATGAAGCACAGGTCATTCAGCTCAAGGAGATGAGAATGAGACATTACTATAATTCTTCCCTTTTGATGAAGTTAATTTCTGCTAGTGTTGAGAAAATTTAAACAGTAAATAATACAGTAAAAACTATTGACAGATAAATTATTATGTGCTAAATCTTATCGTTAATTTTTCTTATAAATTATAAAAATTTATAAAGGTTATTCATGCTAAATTCTTCGTTTAATATTCAGAATTTGTTTCTTCTTTTTTTTATTACTTTCTTTATTCCTTTATCTACATCTGTCTATGGAGGCGAGACCCCATCCGTACCAGGCACAAAAGTATATTTCATAAATTTAATTGAAGGTCAGAAAATTAAGAGTCCATACCTTGTTCAACTCGGTTTGACAAGTGAGATGGGAATAGCACCTGCTCTGGCCGACTGGCCTGATACCGGACACCATCACATAATAATCGATTCAACTATTACAAATATGAACAAGTCAATAAGCAATAAACATGTTCATCTGGGTAAGGGACAAACAGAAATTTTGCTTAAACTAGCTTCAGGTAAACATACAATTCAAATTTTCTTCGGGGATTATTCTCATATACCTCACGATCCGCCAGTAATGTCAGAAATCCTTAATATAACTGTTGAATAAATTTTATCTATGTACTTAAGACGTTTAACTATTAGAAGTCAGATAGTATCTTTAATAATAATCGGTGGTATTATTTCACTGTCTACTATAGCCTTTGTGCTGATTCGCATGCAAAGTAATTTCGCAGAGCGTCAGTTTATGCTCAGGCATGAGCGTTTGACTGCACTTATGGCTAGCGAAATTGCTCCCGCGTTACATCTCAGTGATGGCCGTATTATTGGTAAAAAGGTCAAGGCCTTTGTTTCAACCGTCGAAGAAAACCTGGTCCTGCTTAAGGCATATAATTTTGAAGGTGATGAGGTTTTTGAAAAAAGTAACAGAGAAAAAACCCCTGACTTAAACAATAAAATCAAGAAACATCTGCGAAAGCTCAAGCAGGGTGAGGAATTTAGAGAAGATTTTCCTGAAACTGTAATTCTACTCAAGCCGGCCTTTCTACCAGGTGATGAAATAGGTGGCTTTATCGGGGTGGCCTGGAGCAAAGACGAATTGACTGAACTACGCTGGGAACTGATTCAGATGGCTCTGATAGTTACTGTCGCACTTCTACTTTTTGGCAGTATTATTATGATTTTCATCCTCCATTATTTTATTACACGACCTGTTGGTAAAATGGTAATGTTGATTGACCATGAATCACAGGAAATTGCCAGTGCAAATCGTAAACTTGCAGAGCGCACACAACGACAGAGTTCCTCATTGGAAGAAACTTCATCGTCTATGGAACAGATGTCAAGTATTGTATATAATAACGCAGACGATGCCAAGAAAGCATCAGAATTGGTTCGCTCCGCACGAGAAACAGTAGATTCAGGACGCGAGGAATTGCAAGAAGCTGTCAGCAGTACCATTGAGACTAATGAACGTACAATGGCAGAGCTTCAGACCGCCAACACTCATGT
>JAPKDT010000048.1 GCA_028822475.1 SAR324 cluster bacterium | reverse complement strand
TCAACTGAAACATAAACCAGCTTTAGTGTGACGCCCATTAATTTTCGGGAAAGTGTGGCTTCGCGACCGAGGAAGCATTTACTGAAATCGACGAAGCGCTCCAAGCCTGCTTCCATGGGTGTAATTTCGGTGGTCAGCTCACTGCCCCAGCCTTTGTAGGCTTTTTCCATACGGAGTGAATTCATCGCATAGGTTCCGAAATTGGCAATTCCATATTCAGTTCCGGATTCAATCAATGCATCGTAAAGCGTTCCCATCTTTTCTATAGGATGGTGCAGTTCCCAGCCTAGTTCGCCCACATAGGAAACCCGCAAGGCTCTTACAGGAATTCCGGAAATTTCAATGTTTTTCGCCCGCATCCAACGGAATTCTTCGTTCCTTAAATTTGCGTCAGTCAATTTGGTCAGAACGTCACGTGAGTTCGGGCCGGAAAGCACTAAGACTCCGTAGTCATTGGTGACGTTCCTGATACTGACCTTTTCGTTAGGAAGAAGATGTTGATCGAGCCAGTCATAATCATGTAGTTCTGCGACTGCAGCGGATAGTACGTAAAATAGGTTTTTCTCTAATCTAGTAATTGTAGATTCACACTCAATACCGCCTAGCTCTGTTAGCATGTGAACCAAGGTTATTCCGCCTCCTCCGGAGCTTTTGGCGTCACGTATTGGAAGACGATTTGCGCAAATCCGGTTCAGAAAAGTTTCAGCATCTTCTCCAGAAATTTCATATTTAGCAAAACATGACATGTCGAGCAAACCAACTCTTTCACGCACGGCCCTACACTCTTCAGCTACGACTTCAAATGAGTTGTTGCGCCGAAAACTGTATTGCTCGCCTTCAGCTTTTGTGTCAAACCATTTGGCACGTTCCCAGCCAAAGGTTTCAGCAAAAACAGCCCCTTGCTTTTTTAGTTTTTCATAAATTGGTGTCGTTTGTACCGGACGCCCCGCCTCCCTGAATTCACCAGGATAATGAGTGGCGTACATGTGCTCATATTCGTCAATTGATTTGTCGAGAGTATATTTCCCGTTTGCCCAATCTCCGTAACGCCGCGGATCCATTTCACGCACGTTGATTTCGGTTTGACCATGTACCATCCATTGCGCTAAGTATTTTCCACATCCAGGTCCCTGCGTGATTCCGATACTGGCTGCACAACACATCCAGTGATTGCGTAATCCAGGAGCAGGCCCAAGCAGAAAATTTCCATCTGGAGTATGCGTGATTGGGCCGCTAACGACTTTTTTAATTCCGGCAGTTTCGAAAACCGGAAGACTTTTTGCGGCTAACTCCAAATGCGGTTCGAGCCGTTCCAGATCAGGAGGCAAAAGCGCATTATCAAAACCCCAGTCGATACCATCAAGTCCCCACGCTTCGGCCTGCATTTCGTAAGGTCCAATAATCAAACCGCTTTGCTCCTGCCTGTAATAACAGGATGCACGAGGATCACGTACAACAGGAAGTTCCTTTTTTAGCGCAGCGACTTCAGGAATACTATCCGTAACCAAATATTGATGAACCATGTTGACCATCGGTAATTTGAGACCGACCATTTCTGAGACTTGAGAACAAAATGAACCGGCAGCATTGACCAGATGTTCGCAAACAATATTACCTTGTTCCGTAACTAGTTCCCATTCTCCTGAAGGCAAAGCGTTGATGTCAGTAACCCTGTTATTGCGAACAATATCCGCACCACGATTTTTGGCGCCGATAGCCATGGCATGAGTAACACCGCTGGGATCAGTGTGTCCGTCTCCGGGGGTGTAGGCTCCCATCAAAACTCCGTCTGTGTTCAAGAGCGGGTGTACCTCCCTGATTTCATCAGGTCCCAACAAATGACATTCCGCACCGATTTTATCGAGAACACCTTTCACATAATGAAACCAATCGACTTGATCTTGATTGACCGCCAAACGTACCGCACCGCAGCCGTGCCAACCTGTGGACTGCCCTGTTTCTTCTTCCAGTATTTTGTAAAGTTCCGAGCCGTAGTAATGAATTTTGGCCATGCTCAATGAACCGATGAAATGCGGAATCAAACCTGCGGCGTGCCAGGTTGATCCGGAAGTCAACTCACCTTTTTCAACTAGTACCACATCGTTCCAGCCTTCTTTAGTCAAGTGATACAACAGACCTACGCCCATTGCTCCACCTCCGATAATGACGACTCTTGCATGTGTTTTCATGAAATGTCACTTGGCAGCATTCTGTTTCTAGGTATCCGTACAGGAAATAGTTTCCTGATTTTCTGATCGGTTTCTTCGCTCCAGTTCTTTGGGAAATTGTTTTTCAGTATTTCTTTAACTTTTATGTGAGCACGTTGAATGACATCTGTTGAACCTTGTTCAATCCAGTTATTGATATTTTCACGGTCACCAACTAGAGGATAAAGATAATCCGATTGCATTCTACTCAAGGTTTGCTCATGACCTAAATAGTGTCCGGGACCGTCCAGACAAACATCACGTATAGGTCCAAGTCCCAGAGTTTCTGCGTTGACTTCTATTCCTCTGACTGTACGGTTAATCGCGCCTAGCATATCGTTATCAATAACATAACTTTCCAAGCAGCAACCCAACAGACTGGCATGCATTCCTGCAGACTCATAAATCAGGTTTGCTCCGGAATGTCCTGCTAATGAAACAGTATATCCCTTTTCATATCCTGATTGCGCATCTGGAATTTTTGAATCTGTCATGCCTGCGGCAATTCCTGAAGGCAAATCGTAGAACCGTGCCATTTGTCCACAGGCTGCCATTAGAACGGCTTGTTCTCCGCTGCCTCCACTCATGGCTCCTGTGCGTAAATCTGAAACGAATGGCCACGCGCCAAAAATCGCAGGTGCACCTTCCTTTATTGCGTTTACATAGACCAATCCCGCTAAAACTTCTGCCACGGCCTGTACAACACAACGAGCCAGTGTAGCCGGTGAAGTCGCTCCAGCCTGTCCTGCTGAAAGCAGTAAGATAGGCATTCCACCTCTTACTCCTGCTTCCAGACATGCGCTGGCGTCTTCTGCAAATTTCAAAGGCGGAACTACATGACAAACTGACATGCTCACAAACGGCCTCTCACGCCATGCTTTTTCGCTACCTGCAATCAGATGTAGCATCTGCAAAGCCTCATTCACATTTTCTGGAAATGAAAAACTAGTACCTACATGTTTTTTTGTGCCTGAAATAGAAGCGTAACAAGTGTTAAAATCCATTTCACGGACATCTTCTAAGTCTCTGCAGACAATTGATCTTTGAAAAAAATGGATATGTTCTAAACTATCACAAATACGCGCAATGTCAAAAAGATCTGCGGTGGTTGATTCACGGTACTTACGGTTAATAGGATCAAGCATGTGAACTGCTGCTCCAGCAGTACCGAAATGAACGTTTTTGCCGCTTAACTGCAGATCGTGTTCCGGAGACGCTCCGTAAAGCGTTATGTCACGACCTGCTTTTGCTAAACTTTCTTTGACAACTGAGCGTGGAATTAGCAGACGTCCATCTGCGGATACGGTGCAGCCTTGTTTGGTACACGCTTCAATGCAGGAAGGAATAGCTTTGTCCATGCCAATTGTTTCCAGAACTTCCAGAACTGCTTCGTTGATCTTAGGCAGATCCTCTGCTTTCAAGGGCTTAAAAAGTCCCCCTTCCTGTCCGGGCCGGACAGGTTTCATGTTTTCCGGCAGAGCGGCCGCCCTTTTAGCTTTCCGGGCATTTCTGCCCCCCATGCGTTGTCCTGAATTGTTTGCCATTTTTTTCTCCTTAGTTTTTTATAGCTAGTGAGTCATTAGTCATGTAAATAAAATGGAAAAGGAAAATATCTTAATTGTTCTAGTCATTCCGGACTAAGCGAAGACCTTGATTCGAGTAGGCCCGTCAATTGTGAAAAGCAAAAAAGAATCATCTTTTTTTACGCCGGCGCTTTTTACGGAGCTGATTTGTGTCCGAATTATCATTCATGTTAGTTTCAACTGGGAGTTCAATGACTTTTGCCAGGTTTGGGAAGGCATCTACTTTGTGCGGGAATGCCATGGCATTCACAAAATGTTCCTGAAATTTTGTTTCGACGGCAGTTTCTACTTTTTCAACTTCACGTACTATATCTTCAATTTCCTGACGTGATTTATAATTCAGCAGTGCGATCCTAGCACCAGTTCCGGCCGCATTTCCAGCAGAACTGACTTGTTCCAGATCACAATCCGGAATCAGTCCCAGAACCATTGCGTACTTCACGTCAATATGACTGCCGAAAGCACCTGCCAAGCGGATCCTGTCAACTGCTTCAATTTCCATGCGTTCCATCAGCAGACGTATTCCTGCATAAAGTGCGGCCTTAGCCAACTGTACTGCTCGGACATCATTTTGAGTAACTTTAATCATGTGTTTACCACTGGACAATACATAGGAAAATGTACGTCCCTCAGCAATTATATGCTTACTCTTTGTTACCAATTCACCATTTATTACACCATCTTGACTGAGCACACCTGATAAATACATTTCCGCAATCACCTCGATGATTCCGGAACCGCAAATTCCGTTGACACCAACTCCCTTTGTGTCTTTTTCAAAGTTTGGTTCGTTGGACCATAAATCAGAACCGATGACTTGGAAACGAGGTTCCAGAGTTTCACGGTCAATCCTCACACGCTCAATTGCTCCTGGGGCTGCCCGTTGTCCGGAAGAAATTTGCGCACCTTCAAAAGCAGGACCTGTTGGACTGGAGGCCGCTAAAAGGCGCTTATTATTGCCTAAAACAATTTCGGCGTTGGTGCCGATATCAACCAGCAGAGTAATGGCTTCACGGTGATGAGGGGCTTCGGATAAAATCATGCCTGCAGTGTCTGCGCCGACGTGGCCCGCAATACAGGGTAAAATATAACAACGCGTGTTGTTGTGTAGTTTTAAGTTTAAATCCCTTGCCATAACTCTGACACTTTCATCGGTAGCCAACGCAAATGGTGCTCCGCCGAGTTCTATAGGATTAATCCCCAGTAGCAGGTGGTGCATAATAGGATTGCCGACAAAAGAAACTTCTACTATTTCGTCTAATTCACGTTTGGCCTGTGTTGTAACATTTACGGCAAGGTCATTAACAGTGGAGCGGATAACTTTTGTCATTTCAAGATCACCTCCGGGATTCATCATCACGTAGGAAACACGGCTCATCAAATCTTCACCAAAGCGAATTTGTGGATTCATCACTCCGGAAGAAGCTAGTACTTCTCCGGTACTCAGGTTACAAAGGTGAACCGCGACTGTAGTTGAACCTATATCAACAGCTAGTCCGCACAAAGATTCTCTAAAACCGGGATATACCGCAATTACCTGTCCCAGGTAATCTACTGCTACAGTAACTTTCCAATTACCTTCTCTTAACTCTTTTTGCAATGACGGCAACATACCAGGACCAAAACGCAGGTCTTTAAGCTGCCACTCACGTTCTAGGGCTTCACGCAGACGGCGCAAATCGCCGGAAGGATCATGCATGTCAGGCTGCCAGACTTCGACGTAGTGTAGTTGTACTGGAGGAAGGATTTTAATATCAAAGGCATCAGCATCTTTGCGAATTATCTGCTGATGAACCTGACTGTCTGCTGGAACATCAATGACGCAATCGCCTAAAATCTTGGTGGCGCAACTGAGTCTACGGTCTTGCTCGAGGGATTTTTTTGGACGTTCAACGTAAGCCTTTTCCGTATCAGTCAGTGCGGAGATGTTTTCGGATTTGGAATTTATTTTGTGTTTGGGGAAGTTACCTGTGGCCTGTACAATTTGACAACGTCCGCAAATACCCCGTCCACCGCAAACGGAATCGATGTCCACTCCCAGAATTTGGGCTGCCTGCAGAACCGGAGTTCCCAAAGGAAAATAACCACGCTTTCCGGACGGAGTGAAAACCACTCGTGCACCACTTACTTTTGAGGAAAGAGCCATGCTTTTGTTTTAGGTTGTTGGAGCTTGAGCTTTTAGCGTAATAACATCTGTTAGCTTTCTTGCTATGCTAAAATGATACTACTTTAAGACTTTTTACAAGTTCATCAAACTTAACTTTTTTTTTGCCACTCAGTTAACCATGCAGAAGACCTTTCGATTCCTCCAAAAGGATAAAGATGCAGTTGATCGTAACCACGCAGTTCCGAAATGATTTTGTCCGGTTTATTTATAAACATTAATTTGCTGAGATTCATGCTTTGTTTACGTAATATTTTTGTAGAAGCTTTCACTCCGCAAACCTTGGCAAAACGCAGGAGTGTTTTTAAGGTGGAAGGACCGGGGATGCCAATGTGTATTGGATTGTGAACGCCTTGCTCACGAAGTTCGGAAATCCAGGCATTGGCACGATCAGAATCAAGACACCATTGAGTTACAATACGCGCAGAAACACCTTGTTCTTCAGCCCAGTTTAATTTATCCAGCAAATGAGCTGCTGAATTTGGATCATCTGGATTCCCCTCAGGATGTCCGGCAAAGTCAAAAGCGTTAATTCCATATTTTGTAAATAAACCTGTTTTCAAGAGATCCATGACACAGCTTATCTTTCCTGCAGGTTCTGAATGACCGCCACCAATCAACAAAACTCTTTCGATTCCTGCTGTCTGAAGTCCTGAAAGACATTTTTCCAAGTCTTCAACTCCGGGAAAACTGCGTGCGGTAATATGCGGGATTGCCTTTTTCCCAACCGCCTGAATCTGCTGAGCAGCATCTATAGTCTCCCAACAGCTCACATCTG
The DNA here is from genome assembly GCA_028822475.1 of SAR324 cluster bacterium. Taxonomy (GTDB): domain Bacteria; phylum SAR324; class SAR324; order SAR324; family NAC60-12; genus Arctic96AD-7. Next base: position 4,627 of record JAPKDT010000048.1, on the reverse strand, counting down.
GAATCATGGTGATATAGATTTCATTGATAAATTCTGGAATCAATGAAACGTCATCAATATTTTGGGGTAAAATTTCCATTGACCAGCTAGTATTTTGTTCAGTGTTTTTCTGGAGCTCGTCTGATGGTTCCATAAATGTGTCGCTTTCGGAGGAGTCTGATACTGTAGTTACTATTTCCATTATTTTTCTGTGTTCAAAAATTGTTGAGAGAAAACAGAATTCTCATCATATAAATTCTGTACGCAACCAACTGCATACGCAATGCCAACAATCAAATAATTGATATTACTAGATATTATAGGAGATTTTATATAAACAAGAACTTAGGGTTCCGTTTATAAACTGTATTTTTGGATATAAAATTGCTCTTCCAATCTCATATTCAATATTTTATTTTAAATCCTAAATAATAGCTATATATAACAGTAATATATGCTTGATATAATTGTAAATTAAGCAGCCAGTCATCATAAAATGATATCGGAACAACCAGTTCCGATATCATAAAAAGAAGAATGTCGAGTTCCGATTATATTCAAATCAAAAAATAAAGCAATGGAGACGTGTTTTGTTGAGCTTAGGTTCTCAGTAAGTGGGCAGGATTGACAGTGTAGGTATCGCCATATTTATCAAGAATGAAAACTGAAGTCATGGACTGAATATCACCAGGAAGCAGCAAAGAAGGAATGTTCGGATGAAAAGACACACTTACATTTCGTAATCATGTCTTTAAGTATCACTTGAGAGAATGTGGATGAAAAACATTTGAGTTATAACCTAACTATGCTGAAATCGTGCTTATGACATTTAATAGATAAACTAATTAAGCAGATAATACTGAAAGCGTGGGTGAGCTTTGGGGGGATAGTGATTTTTAAGATAGGTCTTTCCTTGGAAATACAAAGTAATCAGCATACCTTAAGAGCAAGTCCGATTCTTTTAAAAATAACTAATTGATAAAATAAATTAGGATCTTTTAAAAAATCTCCAAAAAATTAAGAGTTAGTGATAGGTTGCAGTTTCGTCTGTATTGTCGTTTGGCCGAGCAATAGCTTCAATCATCCGGCCGATTTCAACGGAACCGATAGGTTTACCATCCTCAGTAACTATGGCCTTACTTAAACCAGATTTAGAAATAATTTGGAGTGCATCGTCAATAATCATATTCTTCTCGATCTCGACACCTTTCGTTAGTTTGCTACTGTCCATAATGGCGGAGACACGCAGGACTCTCCCTCGATTAATGTCTTTAATGAAATCAGTCACATACTTATCTGCAGGATTTAAGATAATCTCCTCAGACGTGCCTTTTTGAACTACAAGTCCATCACGGAGGATCGCAATATTATCTCCTATTCGTAGTGCCTCATCAAGATCGTGAGTAATAAATAAAATTGTTTTATGAAGTTCTTCTTGCAATCTCAGAAGCACATCCTGCATTTCCGTTCTAATTAGAGGATCCAAAGCAGAGAATGCTTCGTCCATGAGAAGTATTTCAGCATCGGTAGCAAGTGCTCTTGCTAAACCTACGCGCTGTTGCATACCTCCCGAAAGTTGGGATGGAAAATGCTTCTCATAACCATTCAGACCTACCTTATCGATCCATTGCTGACTCCGTTCTGCCGCATCATTCTTTGAGATGTTTTGTATTGTCAAACCGTAACTGACATTTTCCAAGATAGTATGATGGGGTAAAAGAGCAAATCTCTGAAAAACCATGGAGGCAGTTCGTCTCCTAAATTCCCGAAGTTCTGTTTTACCCATTTCCAGTACATTTTTACCATCTACAATAAGCTCTCCTGAAGTTGGTTCAATCAGCCTATTTACATGTCGAATCAGTGTTGATTTGCCTGATCCAGAAAGTCCCATTATAACCTGTATACCTTTAGCAGGAATTTCAATATTCACATCATTTAGTGCTAAAACTGAATCAAATTTTTCAAGCAGTTCCTTCTTAGAAATTCCATTCTGGACATGGCTAATCATGCCAGCCGGATTCTTACCAAAAATCTTATATAGATTCTTAATCGCTACTTTAATTTCAGACTCCATGCTCGCTTTCCAAGTGTTTTTGCAAACGCTTGCCAAATGATTGAGTTATTCTGTCAAATATTATAGCTAATGCTACTATTGCTAGTCCATTTAATAATCCAAGAGCTAGATACTGGTTAGAAACAGCCCTTAGTACAGGCACACCTAATCCTTTTACACCTATCATAGATGCTATTACAACCATTGCTAAAGCCATCATGATGGTTTGATTAACACCTGCAAATATATTAGGCAAAGCTAGAGGAATCTGAACATGAAAAAGTTTTTGTCTATAACTTGAACCAAACGCATCCGCTGCCTCAAGAACTTCTTTATCTACGAGCCTTATTCCGAGATTAGTAAGTCTTACTATGGGAGGTAAAGCATAGATGCAGACAGCTATCAGACCAGGGACTTTTCCAATACCTAAAAGCATCACTACTGGAATCAAATAGACAAAACTTGGAATAGTCTGCATAACGTCTAGAATTGGTGTAACCACTGACTGTAAACGATCAGAACGCGACATAAATATTCCAATCGGAAGACCTATTGCTATACAAAGCAATGTGGAAACTGTAATGATTGCTAAAGTAGCCATTGTATCAGTCCACATTCCAAAATATCCTATTAGTAAAAAAGAACCAACAGTCCCTAATACTACAAACAAACTTCTGGATCCGACCCAAGCCAGTATAGCTATGATAACTAAGATTATTGGCCACGGCGCATTAATTAAAAATTTTTCTAACCAAACTAAGAAATAAAGTAAAGGATCAAAGAAAGCTTCAATAGCATCACCATATGCTCTTGAAAAATCCCTAAAACCAAAATCTATATATTTTTTGAGGTCTCGCAATTCCTGGCGATCCATTGTAGGAATCTTTTCGAGCCAACTCATAAAGTTTTATTTTTGAGGAGAAAACACAGTCCTGAGTTTGCTTAAAAGCAATTTCAGGACTGTTAGAAGGAAATTATAGGGAGGATTTTATCTTAGACGCAATATTGGAGGGAACCCACTTGGTCCAAATGTCCTCGTGATTTTGTAAAAATTCAATTGCAGCATCTGAGCCTTCAGCTTGATTATCTGCCATGTAAACAAGCATCGAGTTCAAGACAGATCCAGGATAAGTACGTTTACTGAGAAAATCTGCAGCTGAGCCTCCACCTGCTTTTTTAAATTTATCAGTAACAATTGTATAAACTTCAGATTTTATCCAAGCTGATTTTTGAGGATTAGCACAATCCTGCTCAGGTTTAATTAAACAATTTTCCCAATTTTTATTTCCCGCAAAAGGAACTCCAAAAGGGACCTTGATCATTTTGTGCTTTCCTATTAATGAAGTTGGTGTCCAATAGTAACCAAACCAGTTCTTTCCTGATAAAACAGCTTTAGACATTGAACCATCAAGTCCAGCTTGTGAACCTGGATCAACTAGAACCCAACCTTTCTTTTCCATCTCAAATGCTCGGAAAAGATTTGCATTAATTAATTGACATGCCCAGCCTGCAGGACATCCTACAAAAGCTCCTTTAGAAGGATCTTCTTTATCAGGAAAAAGCTTTGGATTTTCTATTATATCCAAAACAGTTTTCAATTGAGGATGTTTTTTTGCAGTAGCTGGTGATATCCACCATCCCTCTCCTAAGCCAGTAATAGGAGTTTTATTTGAAATATGTAATCGTCCTTCACTGACAGCTTTTCTTAGAGGAACTATAGCAGCATTAGCCCAAAATTCAGCAGCTACATCGGGAGTTCCTTTTGCTTCCATTGATGCGAAAGTTGTCATAGTTGCACCTGGAACAAGTTCAACCTCGCAACCATAGCCTTTTTCCAAAATTGCTTTATCTACTTGTGCCATAAATTGAGCTGAGGCCCAATTCATTTCTGCCATAGTCAAAGAACCACAGGCAGCAAAAGATGATACAGTAATAACAGCAGAAGTTATAAAAGCAACTGCTAGTGAAGTAGTATAACGAAACATACTTTTACTCAAACTATTTTCTAGTTGTAATGTTTTAATCTCGAGAGACATAAAACACCTCCTTTTTTTAATGTTAGCTGAACTACTTAACCGTGTATAAGCAACTCAAAAGTATAAAGAGAATAATAATTTTCTTAATAAAACCTACTTTTTATCCATCAAGAGCAATAAGTTGTTCAACATTTAGATGCCTTAACCTTATTGCTGAATCAGAAAATACAGCAGTATTCCACGGAATTTTATTTAAGCTTAGCCAAAAGTGCAAAAAAAATTTAAGAAATTAAATAATATCTTAAAAAAATTTACAATTACTAACCTTAAACACAGTAGACGATAGCTTAGAAAAATATAGTTGTCAACCTTTTTTTAGAGTCTAATAATAGACTTTATAAATTCAAAATAGCTTATTAATAAAATTAATAAATTTTGCATCTCTAAAACACAGTTTATTCTGCTGACTTCCGGAAGGTAGTAAAGTGGAAATATCGAGTGTGTTAAAGTCATTATCAATGATTCTTAATCACCGTATTATCCTTTCGTTTTGCTTCAAAGGCTGCGAACTTCTGACTCTTAGACTCTTCCATGGAGTTGAATGAGAGTCGAAGTTAAC
>JAPKDT010000047.1 GCA_028822475.1 SAR324 cluster bacterium | reverse complement strand
GCGGTGTTTTTTCAATGAGCGCTACCTGTTTTTTAAGTTTGCTGGCCTGCATGGCTGCTTTTTCACCAGCAGGACCGGAGCCGATTACAATAATGTCGTAATGATGAATTTCCTGCATTAATATCCTTTTTATTTAATTATTTTACTGCGTCAGGTCTTAACTGAAAAGTCGTTCCCTGTGCGGGGTCAATTTGTATATGCTGCAAACTGAGAGATTGAGAAAAGATTTACCAGTTAAATAATGACTATAGCATTTTTAGAACTAATTTAAATCCTCTATAACTAGTCTTTGCTATAAATTAGCATTGCATTTGAGTAACCTCAGCTTAGTGGTTCGTTGAGTTCAATCACGAAGCCGTCAGGATCTCTGCTGAAGGCAAGAATTCTTGTATTTACGGAACAGCGAAAGCATGGCCGGCGGTTTTGACAGAAGTTCCTGGCATTGCCCCTGATGATATGTAGGTCAAAGTTATTTTCTTAAGTCTTAGCAGAAAATAATTCGGCGAAGAAAATCTGCACAATTGAGTAAATCGAGTAAAAAAATCAGGCAGGAAGTAAATCGGGTCGTTCTTTTAAAAATTTATCCAGTCCAGAAAGATCCTCGCTGGCTGCTTTTAATCTTTGGACACCTTCTTCCAGCACTGCTTGATCCGCGGCTATTGAAAGTCGCAGGAAGTGTTTTCCGTCAGCACCGATTTGTCCGAAAGATTTACGGTCCAGTACTGCGACTTGATGCTCATAAAGCGCAAACATCTGGAAAATGTTGGCCGGAGAACTTTGCTGCTCTTTGCTGAGAAGTTGGTGCTTTTCGATGAGTCCATGATTTTCACAAACACCGGAAATATTTGGAAATAAGTAAAACGCACCGCCTGGTTTTTGGCAAGTGATACCAGGAATATCATTGAGTTTCTCCCAAATCAAATTACGGCGGGCTTCAAAAATATTCACCATCTCTTTCACAGCAACTTTGGAAATTGGATTTTCCAGAGCTTCTCTGGCAGCTTCCTGATTGTATGGTGTAACGCAGGAAAAATAATTGATGTTCAGAGTTTTAAAAACGTCTGCTTCTTTCACTGTCGGAAAAACTGCGTAACCGATTCTTCCGCCTGTCCAGGCATAAGTTTTTGAAAATCCTCCAGCAATAATTGTACGCTCCGACATTTCTGGAACAGAGGAAATTGAGTGGTGCCGTTGTCCGTCAAAGATTATGTTTTCATAAATTTCATCAGAATAAACACGCACGTTTGGATGACAGCGGGCTAAAATAACTCTCGCAGTTTCTTCAAGCAGTGCCTTTCCAGCAACACAGCCGGTTGGATTGGACGGAAAGTTGAGGTAAATAAGCTTGGTCTTGGGCGTAATCAAGTTTCCCAGTTGTTCCGGAGAAAACGTAAAATTTGCTGATTCTTCAAGATGCAATGGTACGGGAACAGCACGAACGTACCGGATAAACGATTCATAAATTGGAAATCCAGGACTCGGATAAATTACTTCGTCTCCCGGTTCACAGTATACTTGTTGAGCCAAACCAATGGACGCTTTTCCTCCCGGAAAGACAACCACCTGTTCCGGATTAGTTTTTAAACCACGTGTTTCATTGATCTGCTTGCTGATTGCACTGCGTAAGGAAAACAGACCTTTTGGATCACAATAATGTGTGTTGTCCAGATCCAACTGCCGTTTGATTTCTGCCTTAATATGTTGCGGTACAGAAAAATCAGGCTCACCCAGATTCAATTTTATAACCGCTCCTTTTTGGCGTTCAACATGCGTGATGTGCGGTCCGACTTTGAATGCGTTCTCGGTATCAATTCTGGAATTTCGTTCTGCGAATAAATTCATATATTTCTTTGCTTTTGAGTTGCTCTAGGCAGTTCAGAAAAAACTATTCGCAACTCTTATTTCAGATTACGTCCAAAACAAAAAACAGTTCCGCTTACAAAAAGGAATTGCAGACAAAAACCGATGAAAACCTGATCGACCAGTAGTAGCGGTTCTATACGTTGAAAATTGGCAAAGGCAGGTGAAAAAACTGCTACTACAAATGAAAGTGAACCGAAGACTACAATCAGCTCCACCTTTTCCCGCAGAAAAACAAGCAGTAAAGGCAACAGTATCAGAGCATTGAGGAGTCCTTGCCCCCACAGCAGGATAATTTTTTCCAGCGCTGAAGTTGGCGGTAAACTTAATAATTCCTGCAGTCGTCCCAGCCAGAACGGTGAAGTAAAACTTTCATCAAAGCTGCTTTGAAAAGTTAGAAATAACAATGCGTAAAGCAAACCGCAACCGAACAGCTTTAGTAATCCGGAAAGGTTTAACTCTTTTTTAAATCTCCTCCAAAGCAAACCCGGACTAATGTTTTGCTGTTGAGCAGGAAGCAGGATAGTTGCTAAAATACTGACAACAAGTGCCGCGCTAATTTCAGCCAACAGGAGCAGCCAAAAAGTATCATCAAACGGAATGCCCCAAATTCTGTGTCGCAATAATTGTCCAAGCGGTCCAAGGATCAGTAAAAACATTGAAAAAAAAAGAATTGAAGTTGTCCTTTTCCAATAGATCTGGTTTGTAACTGGCCGCAGCGCGAAGCCTAGGAGAACTCCGGCCAGAAACTGATAAGTGAAATCTTGAGCAATTGCCAACTCTGGATCCAGCGCACGCAGAGAAAGCATTTTGGTCATTGCGTAACCTGCTCCGAGAGATGTCGGTGCTATATATTTACCAAGTCCGGAAGACAACATCAGTATTTCTTCAGTTTTTGAGTTGAGTATTTTAGCAAACTGGCTTTGTAATGGAGAAGCATTTTTTTATATTTTATAATTATTCGTAAAAAGACAGATGTTTTCAGCACCGTTTGAACTGCCCTCACTCACACTGCATTCCAGAGGAAAATCATTAAAACTGGAACGTCCGTGCCTGATTGGTATTCTGAATACCACTCCGGATTCTTTTTCTGACGGCTCTCTATTTTTCAAATTTGATGCTGCTCTTGCGCAGGCCCGAAAAATGATTGAAGACGGCGCAGACTGGCTCGACATTGGCGGTGAATCATCCGGACCAGGAAGTACGGATGTATCTCTGGATGAAGAACTGCAGCGTGTGATTCCTCTCATTCAAAAGATTCGCACGGAAAGCGAAATTTGGATTTCAGTAGACACCTGGAAAGCAGAAGTTGCGCGCCAAGCACTGGAAGCCGGAGCCGATGCCGTCAACGATGTAACCGCTCTGCGTGGTGATACAGAAATGGCAAAAGTGATCGCGGAATATCAAGTGCCTGTGATTTTAATGTTTTCCAAAGACAGTTCTGCGCGTACAAGTAAGCAGGATTCAGATTACGTGGATGTGCTGGACACCCTCAAGAGTTTTTTCCGGGAACGTCTTGAGTTTGCTGAATTACATGGCATTCATAAATCTAAAATTGTGCTTGATCCAGGAATGGGCTTTTTTATCAGTGGAAAGGCGAAATACAGTTTTGAGGTCATCCGGAGAATTTCAGAGCTGCATGAATTCGCTTTACCTTTGTTGCTTGGACCTTCCAGGAAATCTTTTCTGGCGGGCGTTTCTCAGGGACGCAGCTTAAATTGTGCGGAACGTGATATTCCTTGCGCAGCCGTTTCCGGCATTGCTCTCTGGCAAGGTGTAGCGTTGCTCCGTTTTCATGAAGTTGAACAGGGCCGTTTATTGATCGACACAATTGAGGCTTTGAAAAAAGGTGCGAAAAATTAAATTATTTAAAAAAGTAATATTATAAAGGAAAAATATGAACACTGTGGGTGATGGAGCATTTCGGCGTGAAGATTTATACGGCCGCTCAAACGACATGGAATTTTGGGCGCGCTCAGTTATTTACGTAGGAAATACACTCGTGACTTGACTGGAGTTGACGTAGCAGTAACCGGAATTCCTTTCGACAGTGCAACAAGCAATCGTCCCGGAGCTCGATTTGGACCTCGCGGGATCTGCGCAGCATCGACCGAAGTCGCATCACTCGACGGCTTTCCATTTAATTTCAATCCTTTTGATCATTTGTCTGTTGTGGATTATGGTGATGTCTGGCTGGATTACGGTTATCCTCAAAATCTTGTAGAAAAGGTCGAAAAACACGCTGACACAATACTAAAGCAGGGAACTTCTTTACTCAGTTTTGGTGGAGATCATTTTGTCACCTACCCGTTGTTACGCTCACACCATAAAATTCATGGACCGATTTCACTGATTCATTTCGACGCACATTCTGACACATGGGACGATGATGGAGAACGGCTTGATCACGGTTCTATGTTTTGGGGGCCGCGTGAAGATATCATTGTTCTGGAAAAATAGGCGCAAATTGGAATTCGTACCCAAAACAATTGTACACACGGATTCAACATTCTGCATGCGCCTTGGATTCATACCCATGGAGTGCAGGAAGTAAATAAGTTTATACATGATATTGTGAAATCAAGTGATCCAGTATACATAACTTTTGACGTAGATTGCCTTGATCCGGCTTTCGCACCGGGGACAGGAAATCCGGTTGTGAGTGGATTGAGTAACGCCCAGGCGTTGCCAATTCTGCATTCGCTGGGTGATCTAAATTTAATTGGGATGGACATTGTGGAAGTTGCACCGGCTTACGACCATGCAGAAATTACGGCACTGGCAGCAGCAACCATCGGGCATGATTACCTTTGTCTGCTGGCGCAAAAGAATGGTGCTCAAACATGTAGTATAGGTACCAAGCTCGATGAAAAACAAAGTGGAAACGCCAAAATTTAATTAGATTTTGAAAGTTGCTGCAATTTTGGATTGACCATCTTTTCATGTCCCTCAGTTCTGTCCGGATTGCTCCTGTTCCAGTTTGGCCCATGTGTCACGCAGTGTTACTGTCCGGTTAAAGACCAATGCGTCCGGTCGTGATTTTTTTGCATCGACACAAAAATAACCGACGCGTTCAAATTGAAAAACATCTTCCGGCTCTGCAGCAATTAATTCAGGCTCCGCTTTACAGTCAGCAATAATCTCAATCGATTCCGGATTTAAGTCATTGATAAAATTTCCTGCTGGATCATCACGTCCGGGATATGGGGCCGCAAAAAGCCGATCGTACAAATGAACTTGCGCAGTTACAGAATGCTGCACGGAAACCCAGTGGATAATACCTTTTACTTTACGACCTTCTGCTTTTGCACCGGAACGTGTCGCCTGATCGTATGTGCAGTGCAGTTCCACCACTTTACCGTTTTCATAAATAACCTCATCACAGCGGATTACATAAGCGTAACGCAAGCGGACTTCTTTTCCGGGAGAAAGCCGAAAATATTTCGGCGGGGGGTCTTCCCTGAAATCATCCTGGTCGATGTAAATTTCTCTTGAAAAAGGAACTTTTCGTGTTCCCATTTCTGGGTTTTTAGGATGACGTGCCGGTTCAAATTCTTCGGTTTGATTTTCTGGATAATTTGTAATGACAACTTTTAAAGGTTTTAAAACCGCCATGGCGCGGGGTGCGGTTTTGTCCAGTTCTTCTCGTGCACAATCCTCAAGTACATTCATTTCAATATTGTTAGCGCTTTTGGAAATTCCGATACGTTGACAAAATAAACGTACTGCAGATGCAGGATAACCTCGACGCCTCAAACCGGAAAGTGTTAACATGCGTGGATCATCCCAACCCTCAACGTGTCCTTCTTCAACCAGTTGAATCAGTCTGCGTTTACTCAAAACACTGTAGCGCAGGTTCAGTCGCGAAAATTCGATTTGCCTGGGCAGGCACGGTGCACTCACTTCAGCCAGAATCCAGTTGTATAAAGGACGGTGATCCTCAAATTCCAGCGTGCAGAGCGAATGAGTTACGCCTTCCAACGCATCCGACAAACCATGAGTAAAATCATAGAGCGGATAAATGCACCATTTGTCTGCGGTGCGCTGGTGTGAAACTTTACGGATTCGGTAAAGAACCGGATCACGAAGATTAATATTCGGCGATGACATGTCAATTTTCGCCCGTAAAACGATGGAGCCGTCTTCATACTCACCTTCGCGCATTTTCCTGAAGAGCAGCATATTTTCTTCAACGCTGCGCTCACGGTATGGGCTGTCTTTTCCTGGTTCGGTCAGTGTTCCGCGAAACTCCCTGATTTCTTCCACATTCAGGCTTTCAACATAGGCTTTGCCTTTTTGGATCAACTCTTCCGCAAACTCATAAAGCTGTTCAAAATAATCTGATGCATGAGTCAGACTCTCACCCCAATCATAACCTAGCCAGCGCACATCTTTTAAGATGCCTTCTACATACTGCTCATCTTCTTTGACTGGATTTGTATCATCGAAACGCATGAAGCATTTTCCGTCAAATTCATTTGCAACTCCGAAATTGAGGTGAATTGATTTTGCGTGGCCAATGTGTAAATGACCATTTGGTTCAGGCGGAAAACGGGTTACGATTTGCTGATGTTTAGCTGAAGCTAAATCTTCACGAATAATATTACGGATAAAATCAGTCGCTGGTACTGGAGTAGAATTATTGTTTGACATGTTTTGTTAATAAAAATCTTTTTTAAGTTTTGATTAGCGGAATCTTTTTCAGACCGAATATCCCACGGCATTCCCCGCAAGTCCGTCGTGGAGGCGAAGCATTTTTTGACGCCATTCATAGATTGGATCGTCTGGCTGAAGCAGAGAAAAATCAGAAATGCAACGTGCCCACTGAAAGGCGCCAAAAACAATGTAATCTGAAAATCCAGGACTTTTTCCTGCCACAAATTGCTGTTTTTTAAGAGTTAACCTTAAAGGTGTCAATGTTTTTTGAAAGTCTGGCAAACGTTCCTCACGACCTTCAACTATTTCTTCCAGCGTTTTTCCGAAGAGTTTTTCACGGCTTTCACGGAAATATATTTTATCTTTTGCAGTTAGGCTATCGTGAATATCGAGCAGAAGGAATTTCACTAGTACAGGATTCATTACTGTCTCAGTCCAAAATTTAACAAAAAGCACTTCACCGTTTTCTAGTTTTAAGGAAGGTGCATCCGGATATTCCGCTTCGAGATATTTTGCAATCTGCCATGAATCACTGACAGTATGATCTCCATCAACCAATACTGGAACCCGCTCCTGTCCGGAAAACTTAATTTTCTCTTTTTCTGTAAAACGCCACGGCAGGCAATCGACAGCCAAACCTTTATGTGCCAGCGACATACGTATCCTCCAGCAATAAGGACTGAATCTTCTGTTTTCTTCTGCACCTGCTAATTCATACAATTTTATCAAAATACCTCCTGAATTAATTCTGTAAAAAATATGTGCTTGTTATTTAAGCGTTGACGTTTTCAGCAACTGAAGCAATCAGTGATGAAAAAGCCTTATTCCGGAAAAGAGCATCACCATTCCATACTCGTCTGTTGCAGCGATTACTTCTTGGTCACGATTACTGCCGCCTGGTTGAACAACATAATCAACTCCGCGTTTTGAAGCCTGATCTATATTGTCACGGAAAGGGAAAAAAGCGTCTGAAGACAAACTGACACCTGCAAGTTTAGAGAGCCATTCTTCTTTTTCAACCACAGAAAGTGCTTCGGCGGGGCCTTTGAAAAGACTTTTCCAGGCACGTAGTTCAGGCGCAGTCATGCCGCCTTCTATACAGAGAATACGGGCATTTGTACGTTCAACACTACCAACTTGTTCATGAAAAGGCAGATTCCTAACTTTAGGATGCTGCCGTAAAAACCAGACGTCTGTTTTTCGTCCAGCCAGTTTGGTACAGTCTACACGACTTTGCTGTCCTGCACCGATGCCGATCATCTGTCCATTCAGCGCATAGGCCACAGAATTAGACTGAGTATATTTTAAGGTGATTGAGGCGAGTACTAAATCACGACGTGCGGCGTCCGTCAAAGTTGTGTTTTTAGTGACAACTTCAGTCAACAAGGAATTATTATTGATTTTTATGGTGTTACGCTGTTGTGAAAAAACTACTCCTGCAACTTCCCTGAACTCAAGTGCCGGAGATTTAAATTCCGGATCAGCTTTTAAAATTATATATTTACCGTCTTTTTTCTCTTTTAACAGTTTAAGGGCATCTTCATCATATCCAGGTGCTATAATTCCGTCAGACACCATTTTTCTGATAATCTCAGCTGTCTGAACATCGACCTTACGACTGAGTGCGATAAAATCTCCAAAAGATGACAAAGGATCCGCTCCACGTGCTCTGATATATGCAGTTGCCAACGGTGTAAGTTCTTGGTTTTGACAACCATAAATTTCACGCAGAGTTTCATCAAGAGGTACATGCACAGCAGCACCTGCTGGACTGACATGTTTAAAGGAAGTTGCCGCTGGAAGCTCCAGTGCTTCGTCGAGTTCCGCTACCAACTGCCATGCGTTAATTGCATCCAGTAAATTGATATACCCCGGTTGACCGTTCAGGACAGAAAAAGGTAGTTTATCTCCGTCCAGAGAATAAATCGCAGCAGGTTTTTGATGAGGATTGCTTCCGTATTTCAGTTCAAATTGATGCAGATAGTTTTTCTGAATAGAAGCCATTGTTTTCGCTGTTCTCTAAGTATAAGGAGACGTAAGTGCTAAAGCTTTAATGCTAGCTCTTCAAACTCAAAGACTCAAGGAATCAATTAGTAGAGATTACAGCAAGAAAAATATTGTATATAAATTTACAGAGCTTTTTTGGAAGATTTCTGTGATGTGCTTTTAATTGAGTCACTAATAAAGTGGCCATTCAAATGGCTACTCCCAACCAGGAATTGTTAATTTGCCTGTATCGGATTTTTTCTTTAAGGTAGGATTCTTTTTCTTGAGGGTTGAACTTTTTTTTAATATTTTTGGTTTAGCTTCAGTGGCTTTAATTTTGGCATCCAGTTCTTGTTCTTTCCGCGCTTCAACTAAACGTTGCTGAGCTTTTCTCAAGCTGAGCATATCCTGGTAACGATTGTAGTAAATGTCCGCCAAACGGCTGTTGGACATTTTATAGTGCGCCAGCGCGAGATTGTAATATGTGGCTGTTTGGCTCGGTACAAGTAATTCTACATGTTTGAATGAATCTATAGACTCGCTGTAGTTGCCTATTTCATAGTAGGTTAAACCAAGATTATAATGAAAATTTGGTGATTCACTGTCTAAACTGATAGCCTTCTGGTAGTTCCAAATTGCGATTTGATAGTCCCGATGTTTCAAAGCTGCATTACCTTCATCAAAATAACGCAGAGCCGATTTGTGAATTTTCACATCTTCTGTACATGCTGCAAACAACAGGGGCAGCAAGAGTAACAGGAGCAACAGGAAAAATCGAGATTGAATATTTACTGATTTAAGATACACTGAAAATTCAATTGAAATGGGGACAAGCTGTAAATTTATCTAAAAAGCAAAAACCTGAACTGCCGACTCAGCAAATGAGCAGGACAACCATGATCAATTTTGCTCAAGGATTGCATGATAATTCAACAAGGTTTTGCGTTTCCTTTGTTTCGCAAAGCAATCATGCATAATTCATACTCAAAAACATAGTGATGCAACGAATTTTGTTTCTGTTTTTAATTCCGGCAATCTTTCTCTTCTGGCAGGAAACTAACTTTTCAGTTCAACAAGTGCTGGCCCAGAGTTCCGCTAGAGAAGATGAAAAAGAACTCCTTGCAGAAAAAGAGAGGCTAAAGTTTAAAGCAGAGATGCAGAACCTGCTGGACGCAGCATCAAAGTCAGGTTTTTCTGAAAAAGAAATTCGCGAGATAACTGTTACACGCAATGGCAAGGTAGTTCATGTCTGGGATTTTCTGGAACAGGCAAAGTTACAGCAAAAAAAGGACACACTTGCTAATAAAAGATCAAAACCACTTGAGAGATATTTAACTGTAATGGATATTGCAGAAGAAATGGAAAGTGGAGAAACCAAAGATTTAGACTCATTAAAAGATAAAAGTATATTTGTAGGAGCAGAAGAAAAATGAAAATTATTGCGGTAGCTGGCGGCTCCGGTTGCGGGAAAACGCTTTTTACTGCATTAATGGTTGAGCGTTTGCCAAAAACTGTAGTGCTGCCTTTGGACAGCTACTACTATGACCGGCCGGATCACATTCCTTCTGATCAGTATGATTACGATAGCTCACATGCTTTCGATTTTGAACTTTATCAACAGCATTTAGCTCAGTTGTCTTCTGGAGAATCAGTACAGAAACCTAGTTTTGTTTATGAAACAGGAAAACGTGCGACTGAGTTTACGGAAATTGTACCTGACAAATATCTGATTATTGAAGGTTTACATGTCCTGCTTCATCAAAATATCCGCCAGTTACTTTCCTTTGCCTTTTATCTGGAATCACCTTTAGATGTGGCCGTCAGCCGCAGGTGTCTGAGAGATGTCAAGGATTACGAGGTTAGCGCTGAGTACAGTCTTAATCAATATTTAAAGTTTGTACGACCAGTTTTTTTTGAGCAGATTCAACCCACAAAACAGTATGCGGATTTAGTTGTTGAAAATAGTTACGAGACGCGTCTTGATTTGTTTATCGATAACTATTTAACAGACAACGAACTGTAATTCAGTCCATGCACAAGGTAGTGCAAGAACTATTTTTAACAATTTTACCGGACACTCTGAGTTAAATACATCAAATGGAACTTCTTAAACGTTACTCGATCTCTTTTGCAATTGCAGGTTTGCTACTTTATTTTTTTACAATCTGGGTTGAGGAACAACATGAAGGCAGTATGCCGCATAATTTATCGAAGAAAAACGAAGAGATTGTTTCAATCAATCTGAAGCCTAAACGTTATTTTGAAAAGTGTGTTGATCTTAGCCCTGTTCAGCAACTGGAGTATGGTTTTAACTCGAACGGAGCATTGTCGTTTAACCTCCATTTTCATGAAGAAGGTGAGCAGTACTATCCGGTCAAAGAAGATTCTGTCAGTGAAATGGAAAACACATTTCAAGCAGAAAAGAGGGGTTATTATTGTATGAAGTGGGGTAATTCCGGAAGTGAAGATGTTAAGATGGACTATCATTTCAAGATCCTGAATGACTCCGCTGCTAGTCAATAAATAATGGTAAATCATTGATATTGAATAATACGTACTCCTATATTATCCGAGTGCTGGTGAGGTCAAAGTAAGAACTCCAATACATGTTTGCTGCTCATGGAACCATCTTATTACTTAGTAGTTTTGAAGTAGTAAGTGAGTTCAGAGAAAGTATGTGAATGGAGTTCTACATTAAGTAATCCCCCTGAAACCAACCTCATCATCTCCTGTGAGTATCCCCGACTTAATTCTTCACAGTCAGACACCCTCCAAATCCCCATCAGTTCTAAATGATATTATTTAGATGCCTATTATGAATATTTGTAATTTTTTATGCTCCTAACTATTTCAACAAAAATTATTAG
>JAPKDT010000046.1 GCA_028822475.1 SAR324 cluster bacterium | reverse complement strand
CCACCCTTCAAAGCAGGTGATGTGGGTCAACATCAATTTGAACCAACTCATCTCGTTTGATTGAAGGAGGGGACTCAAAAACATGTTTTAATAAATGCAGAAGTTGGCGCACATTATCTGCTTTCAGCAGGAGCTGCCAGCGAAAACGGTTACGTAGTTTTTTCATCGGTGCTTCTATTGGTCCTATTACTTTGACAGCATCAGCAGTTTCAGCTTCATCATCAGACTTCAGTACAACAGTCCGGACGGTATTTGAGATAATAGTCCTTATTCTATCGTAAATTTCCTGAGCCATCTTTTCCGCGCGTTCTTCATGCGGACTGCTGCAGACAATCAACGTCAGTGAATGAAAAGGCGGCATCCTAAGATTTAGGCGGCGTTCCAATTCAAGTTCCATGAACTGCGTTGTATCGTGTTCTTTTGCACAGAGCAAACTGTGATGCCGCGGATTATGAGTTTGAATCAACACCTCTCCTGGTTTGTTACCTCGTCCTGCTCGTCCTGCTACTTGAGTCAATAGTTGAAACGTACGTTCACTTGCACGGAAATCAGGAATGTTCAGTGATAAATCAGACATAATTACTCCTACCAGTGTCACTTCTGGAAAGTCATGGCCTTTGGTTACCAACTGTGTACCGATTACAATATCGACCTCGTGTTTACGGATACGTTCATGCATTTTTGAAAGTGCGTGTTTTCCGTGTAAAGTGTCGCGATCCATCCGCAAAATACGTGCTTCGGGAAAAAACATTTTAAGATTTTCCTCAACTTGTTCTGTTCCTGTACCGATAATTCTAGGAGTATTTTCAATTCCACATTCAGGACATCTATTGTGCAGAGGGGTGACGAAGTCACATTGATGACAACGTACTTGATTTGCTCCTTGATGATATACCAGACTTAAACTGCAGTTGGGACAGGTGTAAGTCGATTCACACTTTGAACAACGCACCAGAGGCGCAAAACCGCGGCGGTTTAAAAATACAATGCTTTGCTCTTTCTTCAGTAAGCGTAAACGCAGGGCTTCAACAAGTTCACTGGAAAAATAAGGACTGCCTTTTTGGCCGGCTACAGTTTTCATATCCAGGAGTTTGACTTTCGGCAACTGAACTTCATGAATACGTGAAGTTAAACGTAAAAGCTCATATTTCCCATTTTTGACATTGTTTGCCGATTCCAGCGAAGGTGTTGCGGAACCTAGCAGTACGGTCGCGTCTGCCGCAAATCCGCGGTAAATGGCGGCATCACGGCCGTGATAACGAGGAGATTCTCCCTGTTTGTATGAAGGATCATGTTCTTCATCAATCACGATCAGTCCCAAATTTTTCAGGGGAGAAAAGACCGCGCTGCGTGCACCGATTACAATTGTAGCAATTCCGTTACGAACCCTGGACCATTCATCAAAACGTTCTCCATCATCCATTCCGCTGTGCAAAACTGCCACAAGATCACCGAAACGTGAACGAAATCGGTTGACCAATTGCGGTGTCAGTGAAATTTCAGGTACCAGAACTAAAGATGATTTGCCTAATTTACGCGCTGCACGTACCGCATGAAGATAAACTTCTGTTTTTCCGCTACCAGTGACGCCTTCCAGTAAAAAAGTGCGGTATACGCCTTTTTCAAGTGATTCCTCAAGCACATTGAAGGCGGAATTCTGTTGCTGGTTTAAATCCTGAAATGCTTCAATCTGAGGCAGCTCTCCTTCAATAAACCGGCGGTAAACCCTTTTTTCAAAAAAATCAATGTAACCTTCTTCTTTAAGTTTATTTAAGGCTTGTGAGGGAGCATTTACTCTGCTTTGAATGTCACTCCAGCAAACAGCAGGATTTTCTGCCAGGATTTCAAATATTTGCTGACGTTTTGATTTACGTCGTTTTGCAGGATTATTTAGCTCATCGACTTTGAGCAGGCTGACCCAGCGTTCCATTTTAGGTTTAGCTTTTTGTCCAAGTAAAAGATGGCTTGTGTGGACATTCTCATTCGCCATCCAACTCCGCAGAATTTGATGGTCACGCTCATCAGGATTGCATTTAAGCCACTCCTGCTGAGTCCATGTTTCTTGTTTGCGAATCAGTGAAAGCGGCACTTCGCTTAGTGCATCCAGACGCGGAAGTGAGCTTGAGCTTGGAGTATAAGTGGTACGTAAACGCAGGGCTAGACCACCCGGAATGGCTGAATTAAGAGTTTCACCCCAGGCACAAAAATAGTATTCAGAAGTCCACCTGGTGAGTTTCAGCATTTCTGCGGAAAAAAGTGGTTCCTCATCAACCAGTGTTTCAACTGATTTTAAACGGCTAAAGTCAGATTTTTCTTTTACGCCAACTACAACCCCGCCTTTTTTCTGGCTGCCAAATGGCACGAGCACCTGTAATCCTGCTTCAGGAACACGGGTAATATTATCTGGCCAGCGATAATCAAATGACTTACGGAGTGGTAAATTAAGGGCAACTTCTACGATCATGTGTTATTTCGGCATTGCCTTTAAGCAAATTAGCGGAGTATCTCCTGTGTTTTTCAACCGATAACTTCCCATTCCAACTGCTAAAAAAAGTGCTTCTTCAGGATTCAAAATTACAGACTGACCGTTTTCCGGGAAAACAGTAGCCTGTCCGGAGATGGTAATTAGCAAATGGTATTGTCCGTCGAGTTGATCATTCCAAACATGGTTTGTGTCAAGAGAAATACGGTCAGCAGTGAATTGCGGAAAATCAACAAAACGCTCCGCCAGTATACCTGCTGATTTGTGCAGTCTTTCCAGTTCCGGACGTTCATATATCTCGGGCAGCATTTTACTTAAGGCATCTGCAGTATCCCAATGTTTCTGGGTGAGAACTTTTTGCGCAAACATCACGATCAGCCGTTCGTAATGCGGTGTTTGAAATTCTATGACCTTGATTCCATGCTGTAAAGAGTGCAACTGGAACACAGGAAAGCTGACAATGTCGCCTACTTTGACAGAACAGTCACCGACAAACGCCGCCGCTTTTTCCCTGAGTGAGAGTTCCTGTGCAGTTAGTTCAGTTGAAATACTTTCTGTAGATTCATCAATTTGACGTCGCAATTTTTCATATTCAGCGATTGCTTGTTTAAAATTTTTGAGTAGAAAGTCAGACCATTTTTTACCGTGATTTTTCTGATATTCAGTAATTTTATCCGGATGTAGTCCTGCTTTGATTATTCCTGTTCCGGAAGGCCAGGCGGTTTTATCAATTTCTGTTACCACATAAACTTCCCACTTTTCTTCATGCATTTCATAATACAAATCTCCAACCACATCCTCTGCGACAGGATTAAGTGTTTTGAGTAAGATCAAAGCTGTTGAATAATCTGCAAGCAGTTGTTTTTTGAAAAGAGTCAGTGCATAAGGCAATTCTGTTTTTCCGTATTCGTCTGTGACTTTTACCACACCACGTTTTTCAACTCCGGTGTACCAGCCTTCGTGTCCCCATGGTTTCGGGATATTGAGGACTTCGAGGCGTAAAGGCTGAGCAGTATTGACGATGACGCACTGTCTGTTTCGGGCCACGGATTCTAGTGGTGCAGCGGGATTCTGAGTTATTATTTCCTGTATAAATTTGTGAGAAAGGCTGTCTTTCCAGACACAGCCTCTTTTTATTAGTTCAGCGTTTTGCTGATTGTGATTTGTGTTTTGGATCTTTATTTCACACAATTGCTGAAAATAGCCAGAATCTGTATTTCCCGTCCATGGCTCATTACGTTTTCTCTCGATCAACAACAGGAAAAATTCAATTTCAGGTAGTTCAATTTCAGCAAATATATAATCCGTGATTTGTCCGGCATCCGGAAACTCATCTGCTGGATAATCACTTAGATTAAGCAAGGCAAACCAGGTTTTTGATTCAGCGAAGGAGTCCACAAGTCCAGAGTATTCCAAGCTGGGAAGCTGTTTATATTCAGTAAAATCAGTTGCAGTCATGGTTCATTCAGCAAGCAGTTCAGGAGATATTATGGCATTTTGGAAGGCCGCGGCTGTTTCAACTGAAATAGGATTCAGTAGTTGCGAGAGTGTTATTATCTCCTGTTGCGGAATTGCGTAAGGCGTCAGGAATTCAAGGGAGATACCTGTAGATTGACTTTTGTCAGGACCTTGATCCTGCAAGACTATTTTACCCAAAGAATTAGCTGCGGCAAGGTTTGGATTCAGTATAGAAATCTGGCTGTAACCTTCCTGTATGAAAGACTTTCTGAAGAGGCTCTCACAGTATGCATAATGGGTGCAGCCCAGAAAGACGAGCAAAGGCCCGGAATTGTCTGCTGCTAATTGACTTAAAGCCTGCTGAACCCAGTACCGGATTCGCTCTGCCACAAATGAACCTTCCGGATCATTTGAAATCTGGGTTGCCAGTTCAGGACACGCTTGAGTTATAATACGGCTTTGCTCTATTCCATTTTGAGAAAGTTCATCCTGAAAAGTATTAGCATTTATAGTAGTTGGCGTTCCAAAGATGAGAGCTGTTGCTTGTGAATTTTGATGAAGACTGTCCAGAAGAAGTTTGAAACCAAGCGGCAGAATACCTTCGATTAAACTGTTGTTATCTCTTTTAAACTGCATATCTTTTAAAAGTACAGACAAAGTTCCGCAAGCAACAAAAATGTAATTTGGCTTAATTAGTTTTTTTGTATTTCGGAGAATCTTTTCAAATGTCGAAATCTGCTCTGCTTTTCCGGTCATGGAATTATAACCGCGTTCGTTTGCAGGAACAGCGTTTATGTAGCTGATCTTTAGCCCATCAACAGGATTAGCTGAATTTCTGGAACCGGCGCTTTCTTTTAAAAGAGCCATCAACTGGGCACAGACAGAAAGACCGCCTAGTCCTGAATCCGTAATGACAAGGTTCATGCAGAAGTTGAAAATATAGTGAGGTGATGCTGAAATAATCCGTTCAACTTTAGCCTGTGACAAGGCTAAACTCAAACTAATAGTGTCTGATTACGGATTAGAGACGCGTCCCAGTCAATTTTGCGGAATTAATAAAATAACTGAGAATTGCTACACTTGGAAAGAATATCTGCTGACCTCTGTCCGAAGATGAGGTCAGCAGATGACTGTTTAAATCACGTTAAGTCGAAGATGTACTGACTTAAACGTCTTTGATGCTAAGCTGAATTTTACCTCGTCTGTCAACTCCAGTTGCTTTGACGGTGACAATATCACCCTCTTTACAAACATCGGTAACTTTTTCGACTCGGCCTTCTGCCAAATTTGAAATATGTACAAGACCTTCTGTACCAGGAAAAACTTCGACAAACGCGCCGAAGTCCATTACTTTCTTGACTGGTCCTGTATAAGTTTCACCGATCTCAATTGTACGTGTCAGATTCTGGACGATTTCCAGAGCATCATCCACAGCTTGATGGTCACGTGACATGATTGAAACAATGCCGTCATCATCGATGTTAATTTTTACACCAGTTTTTTCGACAATACTCTTGATCATTTTACCACCTGGACCAATAACTGTACCGATCTTGTCAGGTGATATTTTATGAGTGATAAAGCGAGGTGCATAAGTAGAAAGTCCTACGCGGGATTCTTTCAGCTCTTCTGCCATCTTTCCTAAAATATGCAATCGTCCTTCACGTGCCTGCATCAGGGATTTCTCAACGACTTCACGTCCAAGTCCTTTAATCTTAATATCCATCTGCAGAGCAGTGATTCCGCTTTCAGTACCGACAACCTTGAAATCCATATCACCCAGGTGATCTTCGTCACCTAGTATATCTGAAAGAATAACGTTGTCTTTACCGTCACTGATCAAACCCATGGCAATACCTGCAGTTGCTTCTTTAAGAGGCACTCCAGCATCCATCATGGCCAGAGAACCGGCACATACGGTAGCCATCGAAGATGAACCGTTTGATTCAAGAACTTCAGAAACCAGACGAATTGTATAAGGGAATTCGGCTTTGGTAGGAACAACAGGTGTCAATCCACGTTCTGCCAAAGTTCCGTGTCCAATTTCTCTACGTCCCGGTCCACGTGGTGCTCGTGTTTCTCCAACGCAAAAACTTGGGAAGTTATAATGCAGCATGAATCTTTTGAAAGAAACACCATCCAGTGAATCAATCATTTTTTCATCTTCACGTGCACCTAAGGTGGCAACTGCAAGTGCCTGTGTTTCTCCACGTGTGAACAAGGCTGAACCGTGTGTACGTGGTAAAACTTTTGTCTCACAGGTGATTGGGCGAATTTCTGTAGGTTTTCGTCCGTCTATCCGGATTTGATCCTTGATCAAACGTGAGCGCATTTCATCTTTTTTGATGTCAGCAAAAATTTGTTTGAGTTCTTTTGCTGAACCTGATTCAGGTGAATCACCAAGAATCTCGTTACTTATTTCATCACGTAATGTGTCCAAACGTTCATAACGTTCAATTTTATCTTTAATACTGAGAGCATCACGCAGTCGCTTAGGTGCAATCGCTTCAATTTTTGCTTTTAGTTCAGCATCAACTGAAGGAACATCGACTGTACGTTTTTTCTTGCCCACACTCTTCATCAACTCTTCCTGCATCTCAATGATCGGCAAAACTGCTTCCTGTCCATACCAGAGGGCATCCAGCATCACTGATTCGCTAACACCGTTTGATTCTCCTTCAACCATTAAAATTGCATCTTTAGACGCAGCCATGAAGATATTCAGTTCACTAACTTCGAGTTCTTCTGGACTTGGATTTGTGATAAATTTACCATCGACACGTCCTACTCTTACACCACCCAGAGGATTGTGAAAAGGTATGTCAGAAATAGCCAATGCTGCCGAAGCACCGTTCATAGCGGCAACATCAGAAGGATGGATAAGATCGTGGCTTAATACTGTTGCAGCAATCATTGTTTCTGCAAGGTAGTTATCTTCAAAAGCCGGTCTCAATGGTCGATCAATAATTCGTGAAATAAGTGTCTCACTATCCGAGAGACGTGCTTCACGCTTTAAGAAACCTCCGGGAATTCTACCGGCGGCATATGCTTTTTCAACATAAAAAACAGTAAGGGGGAAAAAATCCGCGCCTGTTCCTGATCCTTTTGCTGCAGTTGCAGCAACTAATACTACTGTGTCACCGTATGTAACCAATACTGATCCGTTGGACTGTTTGGCCATTCTTCCGGTTTCCAACTTCATAGTTGCCGATCCGAATTCTCTTTCTACAATTTTCATTATACTCCTAATTATCAACGTTCTACCGATTCTGACTCAGGGCTAAACCTTTTCAAAATGTCTATCGGTATTCTTAAATGGTAACATGCTGTTTCCTACTATTTCTGGTCCATTAAATTTAATATTAATCCAGTACTCTGCTATATAGCTTTAGGATCTTTTCAAGAAATTCATTCTCACCAAACTAAAATGGATAGCAAAAAGAGGGGAAGCAGACTTCATGTTACAGGATACGGGGGAAAAGAAATGGTACAAAAGGGCATTTGCCAATAAATACCATGCAGAAGACCAGCCCCCGTGGACAAGTCCTCTGTGAAGTTTTGTTTGAGTCACTTGACGCGAATCTGAAGCTGTTTAGAAATAGCTCCGTGTACGTCAAGATTTCTCTTTTTAAGATAACTCATAAAATTACGACGTTGACCTACGAGTTTCAGTAATCCTCTGCGTGAACTGAAATCCTTGGGCTGACTACGTAAATGATCAGTCAATTCATTGATGCGCTCAGTTAATAATGCAACCTGCACTTCAGTTGAGCCAGTATCGGAATCGTTTTTTCCGAACTTGTTTACAATTTCGACTTTTCGGTTTTTTGTTAACATATTAAATAATTTTCTTAACTAGATAAAAACTTTTGATGGTTGAAAATAACAGACGTCATTTTCCCACATTAGATAACCGATAGCAACCAAATTATCGTCTGAAGTTAAAACTTTTGTCTGAATTTGCTTCGATTCTGCGGAAAATTCATTTTCTGCAGACATTTCGGTGTTTTGGACAGTATCAAGAGGTTCCGGAACTTCTACTCGACGACCGTATTTTAGGGCAGTCAGAATTTGAGATGTTGCACTGACAGTATAAAGGTGATCCAACAGTTTTAAAGGTGAAATCCATGGTACATCTGTGTCACTTTCCATTTGCTTCAGTTTCTCAATTGTGACTGAATTGTCACTGTGAAACCATGCTCCACATGCTAAACGTTCCAAAGATGTAAGATGCGCACCTGCTTTCAGTAAAAGTCCCAGATCATTTACGAGTGTCCGGATGTAAGTTCCTTTTGAACAATGTACCCTGAATTGCGCAAATGGCAGTTCGACAGACTCAACCTCTAACTCGTGGAATGTTACTGTGCGTATTTTGACAGGCACCTCCAGACCTTGTCTTGCCAGTTTGTAGGCAGGCACTCCGTTGACTTTTGCAGCAGAAAAGGCGGGGGTTTGCTGCTCCTGCTGTCCGAGAAATGAGTAAACCGCTTTTGTTACTTCTTGCGGATTTAAAAAGGAAGGATCAAGTGTCTGTGTGATTGTACCCTCCGCGTCATAGGTATCGGTTGATTCTCCAAATTTGCAAACCGCGCGGTAAGTTTTGTCGACATTGTTAAAGAGTGGAATAAGACGGGTAGCCTGTCCGAGGAAAACAGGCAGGACACCTGTTGCCATGGGGTCTAAGGTGCCGAGATGTCCGACTTTTTTTTCCTGAAACTGTCGTTTTACAAAACGAACGACATCAAAAGAAGTCCAGCCTTTCGGCTTGTCAATGCTGATTATCCGCAAGAAACTCATTCGTATTAGCTAGAAACCAACAAATCACTCAGCAGTTTCAGTATTTAGATCAAGATCAGATTCCTGAGACTCAACCGAGTCTTTTGGAAGTACACTGCGCAGTAATATTTCAATTTCATCACTGTGGTCAAATCCTGCGTCATAGACAAAAGTTAACTGCGGTGTGTTCCGTGTTTTGAGAACTTTGCCCAGTTGTATACTGAAAAAGCCTGCAGCCTTGTTTAATGAGTCTACCAACTCCTGCTGTCCTGTTGAAGGAAAAATTGAAAAATGGACTCTCGCAGAAGACATATTAGGCGCTGCTTCTACTCTACTGATGGTCACTTTACTAAAACGGGGATCTTTACTTTCGAAAAGAAGAATTTCTGAGAGTCTACGATGCACCAGTGTGCTGAAACTACTTCTTCCTGTTTTTTTCATGATCTTATTTAGAGCCGTGCGCTCTCTTCAATTTGCTTGTAGGCTTCCACAATATCACCGTCTTCAATTTTAGTAAAATCAAGCACAAGTCCGCACTCATAGTTCTGTGCAACTTCCTGGACATCGTCTTTGAATCGTTTGAGAGAGATGATAGAACCTTCAAAGACACTTTTTTCTTTTCGTAATACTCGTATCATGTCATTTCTATGGAGCTTCCCGTCTGTGACGAGACCTCCGACAACCATGCCATTTTTGCCTGAAGAAAAGATCTGACGTACTTCCAGATGTCCAAGTATTTCTTCCCGGATTTCTGGTTCCAAAAGTCCTTCCATGGCTGCTTTGACATCATCCAACGCGTTGTAAATAACGTCATAAAGACGTACATCAACACCCTCACTGGCACGTATTTCTTTGGCTTTTGGATCCATCTTAACGTTGAAACCGACAATAATTGCGTCAGAAGCGGACGCTAATGTTATATCGGTTTCGGTAACATTACCGACTGCACACAGGAGAAACCTCGGTGAAATCCTTTCATCACCAATTTGTTCAAGTGAGGATTTAAGAGCTTCAACTGAACCTTGC
The DNA here is from genome assembly GCA_028822475.1 of SAR324 cluster bacterium. Classification (GTDB taxonomy): domain Bacteria; phylum SAR324; class SAR324; order SAR324; family NAC60-12; genus Arctic96AD-7. The sequence goes on along the minus strand of JAPKDT010000046.1, from coordinate 1,644 downwards.
ACATCTCCTTTTAAGATCAGGCGAAGTTCATTTGCCTGACCTTCTTCAATTTTGCTGAAAAGGTTATCAAGACTTGTTTTTTGATCAGCGACGATAGTTTCTGCTCTGAGTTTGTGCTCACGTTCCCCAGCAATTTGTCGTGCTTTCTTTTCATCATCAAGAATGACAAATATTTCACCAACTGCAGGAACGTTGCTTAAACCAGAAATTTCTACAGGTATTGAAGGTCCTGCTTCCTCCATCGTACTGCCGCTTTCATCAAACATCGCACGTATTCTTCCATGGATACTGCCCATGACGAAATAATCGCCGACCTTGAGCGTACCTCGCTGAACCAGAACAGTTCCGACAGGACCTTGTCCTTTACGGACTCGTGACTCAATGATGGTTCCTCGGGCAAGTCCTTTGGCGGTAGCTCTGAGCTCGAGTATTTCTGCCTGTAAATGAATCATTTCCAGCAGTTCGTCTATTCCTTCACCTGTTTTGGCTGAGACCTTCACAAAGATAGTACTTCCACCTAAATCTTCAGGAATCAGTTCATGACTGAGCAGTTCCTGCTGAATCCTCATTGGGTCAGCTTCAGGACGGTCAACTTTATTCACCGCGACAATTATCGGTACATCAGCTGCACGTGCATGCTGAATTGCTTCAATGGTTTGAGGCTGAACTTTATCATCCGCAGCGACAACAAGAATAACGATATCGGTTATATTAGCTCCTCTGGCACGCATCGAGGTAAAAGCCTCGTGTCCAGGTGTATCGAGGAATGTTACATTGTTCCCACCAGCCTTCAGATGATATGCACCTATGTGCTGAGTAATCCCGCCGGCCTCACCAGTAGCGATTTTGGTTTCTCTTATTTTGTCGAGCAGAGACGTTTTTCCGTGATCAACATGCCCCATGATTGTCACAATCGGTGCACGTATTGCCAAATCTGCTGCATCCGGCTCATTTTCTTTGAGCAGGTCAGTCAGTTCGAAAGTTTCAACCTCAACTGTCACATCAAAATCTGTAGCAATCAGCTCTGCGGTTTCTCCAGTAATTGTCTGGTTGATTGTTACCATGATGCCGAGGGCCATCAATTTTCTTAAGATTTCCGGCACTTTGATACCAATCAATCTCGCAAGTTCTGCGACAACAACCTGGTTGCCTATCCGGATACTCTTTTTACGTGGATTGAAAACGTGCTTAGGCGCATTAGGGTCAAAAGACTTTTTGGCAGTTTTGTCATGTCGACGTCCTTGCTGCTGATCTTTTCTGCGGTGACGCGGTTTCTTATCACGAAAGAAATAATCTCTTTGTGCGCCTCCCCCTTTTCGTTTCTTATCTTCATCAGGCCGGCGGAAATTTTTATTTTTCCCTGGTTCTTCTTCAGCAGCTTGATGTTGCTTGAAAACTACTTTTTTATTGTTTGAATTTTTATCTTCATTAACAGTCGTTCCTTTTTCAGTGTCATTAGATTTTTTAGGAACACTCTCAGATGCTTCTTTCAGTGTTTGTTTTGTTGTATCTACTTCAGCAGGCGGTTCAATTATGTTTCCCTTACCGTCTTCTTCAACTGCAGAAAGTGTAAGCTCTTTGCTCAGTTGTAAAGTCTCAACTGCCTGTTCTATCGAATCAGCTTCCTGAATCGAAACATTGTCT
>JAPKDT010000045.1 GCA_028822475.1 SAR324 cluster bacterium | reverse complement strand
ATTTGTTATTCTGGTCGTAGGATTCATCTTAATTCCAGGAACAGTTTTCTTGACAAATATTAGCCGGATCCGCAAAGAAAAATCACAATAAAAGTAGGTTTTAACTGATCAATCTGGTATTTTGAGTATTTTCCTTAAGTCTTCAGGGAATTTATCTTTCAGACTTGACCAAGCAAAGTTTTAAAGCTAAATCCTTTTAAACTCCACACGGTAATCACTCAGCAAGATACGTAGTGTAACAGTCAGTCAATTTTCTTTGAGAGATATATTGAAAGTCAGACTCTGCCTGTTGCCTGCACAAGGTAGATATATGTTTTTCTGTAAACTGTGCTCAGTCAGTCTCTTATCACTCAACCTGTTCTTCTCTGTCACTCTGCGTTACGCAAAAGAAAATTCTTCTCCCACAAATTTACAACTTGATCCTGTACTGTCTGCTGAGGCTAAAGTTGAACAATTAATTCACAAATCAAACTTTTTAAATAAGCTCAGCAGTTATGCGGTAGTTACTGCTTCTGCATTAAATTTACGTTCCAGTCCCAACACCAAAGAACCTGCCATAAAAGTACTCAACAAAGGTACACATTTATTGAGTTTATCAGCTCCAAATAAAATATGGCTGAAAGTCAAAATTCCACAAGGCGTTCAAGGTTGGGTAGCTCAAGAACATGTCAAATTATATCTGCCTGAAGGGTTGCCTTATTATGCAGGAAAATTTAACTCCACCTCCTTCACTTCATCACTGGAAGCTATTATTCTGCAGTACATGAAAGAAGTCTATACCAAAAAAAAACTGAAGAGAAATGACAAACTTTCAATTGTTGTTCAAGATCTTACAACTGGGAAATTACTGGTTTCTCTACGATCTAGGCAAAGTGTAAAATCAGCCAGTACCATCAAAGTACCAATACTTCATGCATACATGATTCAGCGTTTTAATGGAAATTTCATCGAGTCATCAAGTCACAAAAAGCTGATTGAGGAAATGATCCGTTTCAGCAACAACCAAAGCACAAATACTATTATTAAATTGTTAGGTGGTACTGAAAATATTCAACGCATACTTAACAACACAAAATTGTATAAAGAATTGAATCTGAAAGAAACTATCCCGGAAGACGGGCGGACTTACAGGAATAAAATTTCTGCTGCAGATTTAAATCAGCTATTTGTGAATATCTGGTTTAAACGTGTAATCGGTGCTAAATACAGTGCGCAAATAAACAAAGAAGCAGCAAGGGAAATGCTTTATTTACTAAGCCTTCCCGGTCATTCCTGGTTGAAAGACCGGATTAAAGCCGACACCTGTTTTTCGGCAAATAAATCAGTCAAACTATGGGACAAAACCGGATTTGTAAAAGGAGTAAACGGAAACGCAGGTGTTATAGAAATAGATACTCCTCATGGAAGAAGAGCTTATTCGCTTGTAATGTTCATGGAACGTGAAGATTATCAAACAATCGAAGGAGATGCAAACCGCTGGTCTGAGCGTGTGAGTCTGCATATGCGTAAAATTTCTGAGATTACGTTCGCCTTTATTTCCAACCGCTACGAAAGTTACTATGAGTGCGGACGTTCACAACTCATTCGTTATACCAAACTGGCTCTCGCACCGCGTCCTCTCCAAACCTCTCTTTAGATTTCATCCGGCGATAAGCAAAGTAAGCCAGCTTAGTCATACATTTCTCACTCAGTAATAAACGTAGAATTATGAAACTGGAAAAACGTCTGCAGTGGTTTTTTGAGCGAAAGTTGATTATGCTCTTTCTCTGGGAAGAGCGTTTTTTAAACCCCTTGATTCCTGATGATATGAGTCGACTAAAAACTTCGGGACTGCTTGAAGATGAGGAAACGCTGACACTAATGGAGAATATTTTTCCTGAATCGATAACTCAGTTGCCGACAGGTATGTATTTCCCGGTGCCCATCTCAAGAGCACTCAAACAGGGAAATGATTTTTCAACTGAACTTGCAATGCGCTTTCACTATGACTTTATCAAGGTTGATCAACATCAAAAATGGAGTTTGCGTGAAAAAAATATCAGCGGAAAGGTATTAGCTCTTTTTGAATCAAATCTGTTTTATGAAAAAGAGAGCAAACTTTATTTTGTTGAGTATTGGAGTGATAACCGCTGGGACAAATGCTACCTCGAATGTGAAATAACACCGATGCGGGCATTGGCCTTAGAGCTAGTTCAAAAGGAATTTAAACTGCAGTTTAATAACCAGAAAAATGATTCACTTGAGCTCCACAGCTTCCGTATGGATAAAAAGGAAAGATGTTTTGTCCGTACTCAAAACTATGGAGAAGTCTTGCTTGCTGATGCTCCAAGATTCTGGCTGTTGAATCATTTGGATGAATCCGGTTCATACTTTGTGTTTGGCGAGAGGCATTTTCCACTAACTTTTTCCGAATGAAGTCACTACACCGAATATTCTCACTTGATTAAAAATTTTATGATCGTTATCAATAAGTTATTCAGCATCCAGCAATTCAGCAGAATCCATTAAAGATATCGTTAATTTAGGATATAATCGTTATTATTTTTTAAGTTGAGTGTAGCAGTCATTTATTTAAGCCTGCAAACTCAACCAGTTTTAAGGGCCAAGTTCAGGCACATAACCGTAAGTTATTGAATATTTTTCTCCTTTATGAGAAATATTACGGGAACGTGAATATTCAACTTGCTGCATTATTTCCTGATGCTCTTTTTCAAGTTGTTTTCCTATATTTTCTGATAATTCCAAACGTAATTTTTCCTTTTCCTCTAAAATAGATTTGCGGGTTGCGCCTAATTCTTTTGCGTTTTCCATAGAGCCCTGGAGCTCCTGTTTCTTAAAATAATCTTCTTGGCGTATTTGTTTTTGTGAATCTAGATTAGATTTGCGGGTTGCAGCTGTCATTTTAGCTTTTTCCAACTTATTAAAATATGCTTCTTGTAGTATTTTTTTTTGTGAATCTATAGTAGAAGCACGGTCACCAGCTTTTGCTTTAGATTTTTTCAATGCCTCATCTATTTTTTTCAAATTTTTTAAATATAATGACTGCCGCAACTTTTTTTGTGAATTTAAAGAAGAGATACGCTTTTCAGCTAATGCTTGTGAATCTTTTTGCACTTTGATATAACATTCATAACGAGCTTGTGCAGATTCGTTACAGGCAATAATTTTCGCAGTTAATTTTTGAGCCGAGACTGAGGTGGTTCCAAAAATAGCAGACAAGCAAATCAACATGACTGGCACTAAAAAAATGAAGCAAAGTCCTATCAAAGGGCTTGCTTTTGTATTTGCGCTAATGTTCTGCCTCTGCATATTTCAATTAAATATCGGATTTGCTCAAACAGCGTCTACAAATACTGAAGAAGAAAAGAATAATAAAGATGCTGCTGAAAACAACACCTTAAATAACAAAAATAAGGAACCAAAAACCGAAAAAGTTGTCATGTTCAAGACTGATAATTCATCAACCATAGACATAGACCCGCAAGTAGAAAAAATAAGGCGAAAAGCAATGACTATGATAATGAATATTTCAAAATCTAGTAATCCTTTGACAAGTACACAGTCTGCTTCAAGCTATTTCTTGATTGAACAAAAGCAGAAAGACCGCAAAAAAGGCAAACGTGAAATGCAGTCATACCATCAAAGTAACAACAAGAAGATAAATGAAAATTTCCAACGTTTCCAAAAGAAACGATACCAACAAGTAAACTATACTGGTAAACATTACGACTACACAAGTTACATTCAAAACTTTCAGGCAAACAGCAGTCGTTAATGAATAATCCTGCAGAAAGTATTTTCAGAATACTAAATCCTTAACAAATTTAATGCAATATTTATGGCACGTGTAGCGATGGCGATGAGCGGCGGCGTTGATTCTTCAGTTGCCGCTGCTCTTTTGAAGGAGCAGGGTCACGAAGTAATAGGGCTGCATATGAAACTTTATCACGGCCCTGAGAATGAATCACGACAAAAAAGCTGTTGTTCTCTTGATGAAGCAATCGACGCGCGTTCTGCTTGTCACCGGCTTGATATTCCTTTTTACGTACTTGATTATCAAAAAGAATTTAGAGAAACTGTGATTGATTATTTCATCAGCGAATACTCAAACGGACAGACACCTAATCCGTGTGTGATGTGCAATAAAAAAATAAAAAGTGATTTATTGTTAAAAAAAGTAGATGAGCTGGATTGTGAATTTCTAGCAACGGGGCACTATGCCAGAGTTTATGATAATCCGGAAAATGGACGTCCACAATTAGCACGTCCACAGGATTTACGTAAAGACCAGACTTATTTTCTGTACGGTATACCGGCACATGAACTGCCGCGTCTGATGTTTCCTTTGGCAGAAATAATTAAACCTGAAGTAAGGAAGATTGCAGGTAAACTTAATTTGTCCGCCGCAAAAAAACCAGATAGTCAGGAAATATGTTTTGTTCCAAAAGACTATAGAACTTTTTTGAAACAGGAAATGAAGACTGCACCTGAACCGGGTGAGTTTATAAGTGTCTCAGGAGAAGTCCTGGGAGAGCACACAGGTCTGCCTTTCTATACAATTGGTCAACGCCGAGGACTTGGACTTAGTGACACGACGCCATACTATGTTATAAAAATAGATAAAGCCCAAAACAGGGTTGTTCTCGGAAAAGAAGCTGATTTGTTTTCACAAACAATTCATGTGTCCAGTGTCAACTGGGTGTCCATACAAGCTCCAGAAAAACCATTACGTGTTTCCGCAAAACTGCGCTATGCACATCAGGGTGCGTCTGCTACTGTTTTTCCTGCTACTGGGAATCAAGTCAGGGTGGAATTTGACTCTCCGGAACGCTCAGTAACTCCCGGACAAGCTGCTGTATTTTATCAGGATGATGTCCTCCTCGGAGGCGGTAGTATCGATAATTCACCTTGAACATATTCCAATCGACATAAGACAATGAATATCCTTTTGACGGGTTTTATGGGTGCTGGAAAGACCACAATAGGCCGTAAGTTAGCCAAATTGCTGGAATATTCTTTTGTTGATACCGATACTGAGATTGAAGAAGATCAAGGCTGTAGCGTTGCTGAAATTTTTAAATATGGTGGAGAAGAGTGTTTTCGTGAAATGGAAACACAGCAGTTGGAAAAATTGAAAAGTGTAGATAATTCAGTAATTGCAACAGGCGGAGGGATTATATTACGCAAACAAAATCGAGGTATGCTAACGAAAATAGGCAAAAGAGTTTATTTGAAGGTAGCTCAGGCAGAATTACTACTGCGTCTGAAAAACGACCGTAACCGTCCATTATTAAAAGAAAAAGATCCAAAAACTGTCTTAAATGAAATGTTTGCAGAACGTGATTTGCTTTATGAGCAAGCAGAGTGTATTATAGAAACAGGTCAACAATCTCCGCAACAAATTGCTTCAGAAATAATTCGCAAGATATGCAATGAAGACTCAGACCACAACTTTTGAATCAGCACTACAAAAACTTGAAGAAACGGTTGATAAGCTGGAAGAAGGAGCGATCCCTCTTGATGAAGCATTAACCACTTTTGAATCAGGTGTTCGCTGGAGTAGGGAATGCAACAAATTCCTCGAAAACGCAGAGCAACGTATAGAAAAAATTTTAAAGAATGAAAATGGCGAGTACGAACAAAAAGAATTTGTACTCGACTGATGAACACGGTTTTCGGAATATGTCCGAAAATCAAAACTAATATTTCAGAGATGTTCTGTCACCCCTAGATGGAAAGAAAGTATGGGGGATGCTGATTTCTGATTAATGAATTCTAGAAAATAAAACTGTAAGTCTGAGCAAGTTAAAGCTAATGCTGGGTTGTACTATCAAATGTATAATCAGTTATGTCACTACGGTTCCACTTTTCGATTTCTGATCTGTAAATCAAATATTTGTCGGAACATCCTGATTTTAAACTCATAATAATCAGGCAAGAAATGACAGAAATAGATAATAAAATCCTCATCAATGTTGAGGATGACGAAACCAGAATTGCGTTATTAAAAGGCAAAAAACTGGATAACCTTTACATTGAACAAACCCACCGCTCTCAAAAAGTTGGTAATATTTATTGCGGTAAAGTAATAAAAGTACAACCTTCCTTTCAGGCAGCCTTCATTGATTACGGTGAAGAACGTCACGGTTTCCTTTCACTTTCCGATATAAACTTCCAAGTCTATAAACCAAGCCGTGAAGGACGTGGACGACCGTCCATCACTCAGGTTCTTAAACCTGGACAAAAAATTCTGGTCCAGGTAATCAAAGATGAAATAGGACACAAAGGCGCTTCAATCACCACAAATATTTCTTTGGCGGGACGCTTTCTTGTTTTTATGCCGGACAGTGACCGTGGAGGTGTTTCCAAAAAGATTGAAGATGAAGACCAAAGGGCACGCTTGCGTCACTTACTGAAAGGGCTCGGAAGTGAAAATTCCTCTGCAATTATCCGTACAGTTGGCGTTGACCGTTCGCTCACTGAATTAAAACGCGACTACTCGATTTTACGCCGTACTTGGAATGAAATCAAAGACGAGTACGAAGAGCAATCAACACCTGGAATACTGTATCAGGAAGAAGATGCGATGCTGCGTATGATCCGTGATTACTACAATGACAGTGTTACGGAAGTTGTGATTGATGAACCGGTTGCTTTTCAACATGCCTTAGAGTTTTTTAAAACTCATATGCCGGCTGATCAGAAAAAACTGCAGCTTTATCTTGGTGAAAAATCTCTTTTTTCAACTTATGATATTGAAGGTCAGATTGAAGTACTGCACCACCAACAGGTTCCTTTGCCTTCAGGCGGTTCATTGGTCATTATGCCCACAGAAGCACTTGTAGCAATTGACGTCAATTCCGGAAGATCCACTCAAGAAAGAAACATTGAGGCTACCGCGTTACGTACAAACATTGAGGCTGCAGATGAAGTTTCAAGACAGTTACGTTTAAGAAACCTCGGTGGTTTGATTGTGGTGGATTTTATCGATATGGAAAACTCAAAAAACCGCCTTGCTGTAGAACAAAAGATTGAAGAAGAAATGTCTTCAGACAAAGCCAAGACTTCGTTTGGAGTAATCTCCAAATTCGGATTATTGGAATTGAGTCGTCAGCGAATTTCCAGCAGCTTGTCACTTAATTCTATTGAGATTACTTTGGCCAACCGGATTCTACGAAAAATTCATGATTCCGCAATTGAGCAAAAAGTGATGCAGATTTATCTCCGGCTGCCTTTAAAACTGGCGGTTCATCTGCTCAATGTTAAAAGACAGCGTATAACTCAAATGGAAATGGATTATGGAATCCGTATTTCAATTACTCCTGACACGTTACTAGGAGCTGAAGAAATTCCTGAAATGGAAGTTACTTTGAAAGGTCAGGGTGGTGGAGAAACCAGAACCTCCGTTCCTATTTCCGCCTCTGATATGCGTGACGATAAACCGGGCAATAAAAGAGGACGGGCTAAAAAAGAGCTGGATAAAAAGGACGATTCCGTAACTGCTCTTAGTTCTCGGGAAAAGAAAATAGCGGATGAACAGGTCAAACCAACAGAAACTCCTGCTAAGACTTTGTCAAAAAATGAAGAAGCAAAGTCCGTTAAAGAGTCCCGCGTGAAAGATGAGCTTCCGAAAACAACTGCTGAAGTGAAAACTAAAACTGAAGACTCCGCCGTGAAGGGTCCGCAAAATACAAATGAAGTGGATAAAAAACAAACAGAAATCAGCAAGCCTTCAAAAGATAAAGCAGAGGAAACTGTAGTTCTGTTTAAGAGCAGTCACGAAAATGTAAAAACTCAGGATGCTCCGAAAAATATTATTTCAAATCCGGAAATAATTGCTGAGAACAAGGACGTCCCTGAAATCACAACTTATACAAGTGTACACATTGAAGATCAGCACAATTTAAAAGATAAAAATAAAATTCTTCCTGTTATTAAAACAGTCAAAGAAAAAACCGTAGAAACACCTATGTTCAGCAGTGTGCATTTAGGAGATGCAGAAAAAAAAGCAGCACAGCTTACTGCAAAACAGGACACTGAATCCCCGAAGACAGCTTTAAAAAGCACGCCAGTTCCGGGAAAAAAGCCTGTAAAATCTGTTCCGCGTAAATCAACTGCAAAAACACCAGTTGCTAAAAAGACGGATTCCTCAAAAGTTGCCGCAAAAGCGCTGCCAAATAAAACTAAAGTAGAATCTGCTGAAAAGCCCGGAGCAAAGTCTAAATCTGTTCAAAGCAAAGTCTCAACTGCAAAAAAAGACTCGGTTAAATCAATAGCTCCCAAGCCTGCAGAACAGGACAAGAATTCTCCTGCTAAATCGGCTAAAGCCACAAAAGCTAAGCCAAAGGCAAACAGTCCTCAACAGCAACAAAAAAAACCTGCAAGACCGGCTGCTAAGCCTAAAGCGGAAGAGTCTGCTACTTAATGCCACTGAATAAGAGTCCAGGGCAAAATGTCTTACCAAAACCTACCGTCCATCACAGAGTGTGATACGTTTCTCAAGCAACAAAAGCTCCCTCACGGCAAAGCAGTCAGGGAGCAGGTAAACATCGTACTGGATCAGGTACGAACCGAAATCTCCAAAAATCCAGACAAATCTATTTCAGACGCCAATGCTGGAATATTGGAACGTATCGCAGCACAAGTCCGCAATCAATCTCAGACAATGCAAAGAGTAATCAATGCTACCGGAGTTGTAGTTCATACAAACCTAGGGAGAGCTCCTTTGTCCGAAATTTTGTTGCGTAAAGTATTGCCCGGTATGAGTTCATACTCTACTTTGGAATTTGATCTCAGCACGGGGAAACGTGGTTCACGCGACTCAAAAGTCCGCAAACTACTGCGTTCACTTTCCGGTGCGGAAGATGCGATGGTGGTTAACAACAATGCTGCTGCTGTGTTTTTAATGCTTAAGGCTTTGAACGGAAATGAGCCCGAAGGCAAAAAAGCTGAGGTAATTGTCTCAAGGGGTGAATTAGTAGAGATTGGTGGATCTTTCCGGATTCCAGATATTATGCGAGAAGCAGGAGTCAAACTGGTAGAAGTTGGTACGACTAACCGCTGTCGGCTTGCGGATTATGAACAGGCTCTCACAGAAAATACCGCTGCTCTGTTAAAAGTACATCCTTCAAATTACGAAATCCATGGATTTACGGAATCGGTCTCCGTTGAAAAAATGGCAAAGCTGGCACATTCAAAAGGTCTGCTTTGCTTTCATGACTGGGGAAGCGGCAGCTTTTACAAGTTCCGCCAGCGTGGTTTGAGTGAGTATTCAACTGCAGAACAGGAACTCTCTGCGGGACCTGACTTGCTGGCTTTCAGCGGGGACAAATTACTGGGCGGAATACAGGCAGGTGTGTTGCTTGGAAAAGCTGAAAATATTCAAAAACTACGTAAACATGCCCTCTATCGCGCATTACGCTTAGACAAAGTAACGCTTGGCTTATTTGAAGCAACTTTGGAAGCATATCTTGATTTAAAAACTCTAGCAGAAATAGTGCCTACTGTCGGTCTGCTGGAACTGACGCGTGAAGAACTTCGAGAAAAAGTGAATGACTTTCTTCAACTGTTGAATTTACCTAAAACTACAGCCTGGAAATGTGAACTTCGTGAAACTGAATCACGTACTGGAGGTGGAGCCTTGCCGGAACTACCAATTGAATCGGCAGCGCTTGTTTTGTCTCATCCAATGAGGTCCTCAAATGAGTTACAGGATTGGTTTCGTTCTCAATCTGTCCCGGTTATTGTCAGGATCCACGAAGATCAAATTTGGCTCGATTTCCGCACAATTCTCCCACATGATAATGAAGAACTGCTGAGAGTCCTCACAAGACTGATTTATAGCTGATCTTTAATTGTTTATCAGAACCCCAACCTTTTTAAGTTCAGCAAATTCCTGACTGTTAAAACTGCTCCTGTACAAAGCACTAAAAGGTCTTTTTCTTGCTTTGTCAAAAGAGCAGTAAAAGCATAATTAACAAATTGTCGGGTTATACCTCTAGTGCCTTTTTCAACATTCAATTAAATTTTTCGTGCAGTATGAATTTTCCATTGATTTTCAGGAAAGTGTTCCTGCTCTGTTTCAGCTTTCTTTTTTTTAGTTCTGCAAGTTGGTCTCAGTCCAATAATGATCAAGGAAACGGCAACAATTTGGAACTGACACAACTCAGTGGTTTCAGTGATGATGAACGGGTAAAAGTATTATTACTTAACCTCTTTCCTTCAGGCATGACTGAAACTGCAGCCGCGGAAGTAGCGAAAGTTCTCCAACTGAACATCTACAACACAAATCATTTTACAGTAGTTGGCCCTGCTGAGTGGAACGCAGAAATCAGAGACCAGGATCCAACACTTGCGGACTGTCATGATATTGCTTGCGGTGCAAAGATCGGCAAATTATTTCATGCAGACAAAGTGCTGGTAGGCACACTTCATTCAGAAATAATGCTTAATGAAAACAGTGAAGAGGAATCGAGTTTAGTCCTTTCCATCAGAATGGTTGATACACGTACCAACATCACTGATTTCAGCGATGAAGTTCAATTCACAGATCTGCAAATGCATGATGAATTATTCCGAATGGCTGCGAGGATTTCAGATAACACCTTGTTAGTTGGTAAAGTACTGAACATAAGTGCTTCCGGAATCACTCTTAATTTTGGACGTGCACAGGGTATAAAAACCGGTCAACAGCTTGTAATTTCACGGAGGACATCTGTTAAAGCATCAGCAGTTGCTAACAAGGATGAAACTATCTTCCAAAATATTGCCTTAGCAGAAGTTGTTCAAGTGAGTGATTTGTCTGCAGAGGCAGTTATAGTCCAGAAGATTTCTTCAGTTGCCAGTGGGGATCAGCTTCAAACGTACATCGATAAAGAAAAATTAATCCGCCTGATCAGTCAAACCCGCAAGGAACTTGACACTCAAAAAAGATTAAAACCAAAAAAACGTGTTATCCGCTTAGAACAAAAAGTAGGAAAGGTGAGTACAGATTATTCAAAATGGTCGTACGGCTATAGACAAACGAAAGAAGAGCATGACCGCTGGCTCATTTCTACTGCAGGTGCCGGTGGAGCAACTATCCTGTTTCTCAGCGGAGTTATCCAACTGAACGGAGCTTTGAGTGTTTTGCCCTGGATAGCCGGTGCAGGAACAATTTACAGCGGAATCCGCTATATCCATTTTCGTGATTTGATGAATGAACTTTCCACAGAAGGCCGCTCCAACGGTTTTATTTCCAGTTCCCTCAGCCCCAAAGCTTCTGGCTGGCAGCTTAATCCTGTCCCCAAAGGTTTCCTGATAAGCTGGGTAAAACGTTTCTGAAGACGACTGCATTACTTCATATTTTCCTCTTCTCAATGCTATTACTTCCTGTTCCGAATATCTCCTCTGCCGCTTAAGTTTTACTTAACTCAAATACCTGCACTAAACTTTGTGTTACATAATCGACTTGAGTTTAAGCCTGAAAACTTGGAAACTGTGTCAC
>JAPKDT010000326.1 GCA_028822475.1 SAR324 cluster bacterium | reverse complement strand
AGAATTGATGTTAATTGTCCAGAATTTGTCAGCAGTAATCCAATTCCTATAAGTGCTAAGGAAATGCTGAGATAAATTAGTTTTCTGTCAGCTATTCTTCTCGCATACAAACCCGCTATTATGCGCCCGAATGTAAACATTCCCCAATAACTTCCAGTTACAAATCCCGCAACTTCCGGAGCAACTCCACGAGATTCAGTCAACAGTAAATAAGTCCACATGCCCAAACCTAATTCAACACCAGTATAAAGGAAAAAGGTCAGCATACTCAACTGAGCCGGGATTGTTTTCAACGTCTCGAAGAGAGTCGCGTCGGACTCTGCATGATGTTCTTCACTGCCGTTTACAGTAATTCCTAACCACATGCTTTTTGTTGCAAAAAAAACCGCGGCAAGAAGTGCTATTGCAATGGAAACAACAAGATAGCCGCTTTGCCAGCGTGAGGTCAGACTGATTCCCAGCGTCATGATTATAGGCCCTGAAGTAATTCCTACGCCAAAACTTGCGTGTAACCACTGCATTATGCGGCTACTGTGGTATTTCGCAACATAGGTATTTATCCCGGCATCAATAGCACCTGCGCCCAACCCGCTAATCACGGCAAACATCACGAAAATCCACCAATTGCTGGTACTGGCGTAAACAAATAAACTACTGGCCGTGGCTGCACAACTCAGGCTCAACAGCCTCCCGATCCCTAAACGTCGCATCAGCACACCACTCAAAAAACTGGAAAGCATGTAACCGCTTGTCCCAAAGATGAGGATGATTCCCAAGGCATCGACTGGTAAATCAAAATAGTCTCGAATTCCGGGCCAGGCCACACCCAGGAGGCCATCAGGCAAGCCTAATGAGATGAAGGCAATAAACGAAATGATAATTAATCCCATGGATTTTAGTCTGATTATGTCTGTGCTGGTTATTTGAGGGTTGATGTTAACTAAACTTAGAAAATATGGAATTCAACATGTAGGAAAATATGACTGAGAAGCAGAAAAGCTTTTGAGATCTTTATAATTCACGTGCAGAGGATTAAAAAATCCGGTCGTTCAATTTTTGTCTTTGACGCAGACCCAAGCCCATCAGGATCAGCAGCATTGCCTGCACTTCACCGTCACGGAAATTATTTTCAAAAAAACCGGCGACCATGAATCCACACACACCCGCGATGGCACCCCAGAGGATAGAGTTTTCGTAACTGAAACGAGTGGTTTGAAAAAGTGTGCGGATGCTCTGCCCCAAAAAAATGAAAAGAATACTGAGGTATCCTAAAAAGCCTAGCAGTCCGTAATTTATCCATGTTTGGAGATAGATGTTGTGGACACCTGTTCCTGCATTGTTGTTGAATCTGTGACCTGTGCGTTCAGTGATCAGTTCACGGTATGCGGGCATGACTTCCGCATCATTATTGTAGCCGATTCCTAACCAGAAATGATCCTTGATTGCGGCAATTCCTGCTTCCCACATTAATATTCGATCCTGATTTGATTTAAGCATAAAACCGCTGATGAAGCGCTGCTGAATTATTTCAACACGATTTGTCGGTGTGCGTATTTCAAAAGAAGGTTCACTGAATTGTGTAGATAGATATGTTCCGCCCGCAAGAGCCAAGATTGTAAGGGCGAGCATAAGTTTCGGGGAGAGTCTAAAAAGCAGTATCGTGCCTGCAACGGCAGTTCCAAGCCAAATGCTGCGTCCCAGTGAAGCACCGATTGCGAGTAAAACTAAAATTGTAATTGTTGCCACAAATAAACGAGTGAATGGATTCCAGTCGCGGCAAAAAATAAGTGAGGCCAAAAGCGGGAAACAGAGCAGTAAAAAACCACCATAGGTCAGGTGGTGCGTGAAATTTCCTTTGCCGTGGTAAACGGTATTTTCTCCATTTGTTCCTGACAAATAAGTTGTCGTAAAACCTTGACCCGCTGGCCTTAACAAGTCGACTCCTGTGAAGTACTGGATGATACCGTAAATTGCGATCAACATCACAAATCCGAAGAAAATCCAAAGCAGCCGATCCTCATCAACATCAGCCAGAATTACTGCAAGCAGTAAAGGCAGCAGTATCCGCCAATTGGTTCGCAAAGCCATCAAGTGATCTGTCTCGTATGCGTTCAGCAGTCCTGAAAATACAGCAGAAGCCATGAAAAATAAAATTGCCCACAAGAG
>JAPKDT010000325.1 GCA_028822475.1 SAR324 cluster bacterium | reverse complement strand
CTTCCAGGCCAAGATCATCATCTGACCCTCCGAGGGTGTCTTCTTCCAGGCCAAGGTCTGCATCAGACCCTCCGAGGGGGTCTTCTTCCAGGCCAAGGTCTGCATCAGACTCTCCGAGGGGGTCTTCTTCCAGGCCAAGATCATCATCTGATTCTGCAAGGGAGTCTTCTTCAAGGCCAAGTTCTGCATCTGACTCTCCGAGGGAGTCTTCTTCCAGGCCTAGATCTGCATCCGGTTCTGCTAAAGCATCTTCTTCAAGGTCAAGTTCTGCATCCTGTTCTGCTAAGGTATCTTCTTCAAGACTTGCTTGGAGTTTCGCTTCACTGGTCTCCTGGGAATATCCAGGAGAGGCAATAAAGATGAAGGCAAGGCTCAACAGAATTACCAACAACAAGACAAGCAAGAGTTGTTTTGCAAGCAAGTTGGTAGACAATGCAACCTCCGGGGAACCGGTTTGCGAATATTCAGTCTGTGCTGAACAGCGATTCAGGAGGTACATTTTTGAGTTCAGGATCGTCGGATATATCTAGATACAGTTTTAGTTTTCCATTTTTTTTGTCGACATTAGTCAGTGTTTCAAAAATGAATTTTTTCTCTTTGCCTAATGTTGTACGTACACGCATCACCGTTGAAAACCATTGTCCGTCAACTTTTACATAATATTTTGGAAAGAAACGATAAACTTTACGGAGTACTTTATCCGCAAAAAAATTCATCATGATCGGTACTCCTTTTTCCTTATCGTAATAACTCATAACTCTGTCGTATGTTTGACCGTTTTCAGCTGAATCATTTTTGATTAGAGTTTCTATTTTGAAAAATTTTGGATTTTTCAGTTTTGAACAACTCATTTCATTTTCTGTTCCAGCAGTTAAAGTGAAATCTGCGGTATCAATGTTTGTGCCGGGAAAAATAGAACTCCCGTCTGAAGGAAAACTTCGACAGTTTTCATTGGAAACTACTCCACAACTGGAGCAGACAAATCTCCTTCCTCCCCTTTGGATTACACAACGAGGAGCATTAGGACCTTTCGCAGCAAAAATACGTCGTTTGTTATCAAGTTTTATAATATGCAGTGTTTCTTTCTGAACAGCACGTTTACTTTTAGACTTGCACTGCTTACCATCGCAAGCATCCAAAATCAGTGTAACACTAATATTTTTTTGTAAAAGCGGACTTGATTGATTCGATTTATTCAAAAATTTATTTATTTTATCCTTAGTATTCAGGTCTTTGCAGCTGACAGCACTGGCGTTGTTCTGAAAGCCAAAAACGATGAGCAGCATAGCTAAAATCCAAAAATGTTTTTTTATCATAAAATATTTTCAGTCTACAGGTTAAAAAACCACAACATGCGTGGAATGGCAGATACTAGCTGAATCCAATTTTGAGAACAAGTCAAAAGACATAATTCGCATATTTTTTATTATGTTTTTTCGAAAATCACTACTTTTGTTTCCGGCAAACAACTTGACTTTAAGCGTGAAATGCATGATTCTTGGTGTCAATAATTTTTGATGAAGTGACTCACTGAAATAGTAAAAATGTTAAAAGACCGTATCGAAGAGAGTTACACATTTGACGATGTCCTTCTCCTTCCCGGACACTCAAAAGTACTACCCTCCGAAGTATCTGTAAAAAGCAAAATTACCCAGACTCTGGACTGCAATATCCCATTTCTAAGTTCAGCCATGGACACAGTAACAGAACATAAAACTGCAATCTGTATGGCTCAGGAAGGTGGAATCGGCATCATTCATAAAAACATGAGCGCGGAAGAGCAGGCAACACAGGTTAACTTGGTCAAGCGTTCAGAAAGCGGAATGATCTCAGATCCAATTACAGTTGAACCAGAGGAACCGCTGCGGAATGCACTGAACTTGATGAAAAAATACCGTATTTCAGGAGTGCCTGTCAAACAGGGAAATGAATTAGTCGGTATATTGACCAATCGTGATTTACGATTTGAAACTAATTATGACCAACCTGTCGCTGCTTTAATGACAGGAGGTCGTGAGCGTCTGATAACTGTCTCTCCCGGTATTGAAATGGATGAGGCCAAGCGTCTACTCCATAAACATCGGATTGAAAAACTGCTTGTTGTATCCGCAGATTATGAACTTGTTGGTCTGATAACTATCAAAGATATTGAAAAAGCCAGAAAGTATCCCGA
>JAPKDT010000044.1 GCA_028822475.1 SAR324 cluster bacterium | reverse complement strand
TCAGAAGGAACTTGGGTCAGCATTTCTGTTGACGGAAAAGAAATCGAAGATTATCGAATTGAAGCAGATGAAATTAAGCAGTGGGAAGCAAAAGATAATTATCTGTTGATCCTTGGAAACACTCAGGTTGTCAGGGTTTTACTGAACGGCAGAGAGATTGAAACAAACCGTACCAACCAGTTACTGACGGATTGGGTTGTAGACGCAAATTTGCTTCCATAAATTCATCCAACATATCTTTCTGAGAGCAAAGCTGTTTTGGACTTTTAGCGTCAGTGGCCATTAATTCAGGGCACTGAAAATATCTGTCTCTTTTTTAATTCACGTTTTAAAGCAACCATCAAATATATATTTGCAGCAAATCTCCGCCACTGAGAGTTAAATATTCATGCAGCAAATCCCTCCGTTTGAACATGGTAAGCGTTACCATCCGCTTAGCCAGCACTATCGTGAACAATTTGGTGAAAAAGTATACAAGGTAAGTGTTTCAGTCGCGGATTCCTGTCCAAACAGAGAAGGTCGCAACGGCATGAAAGTCTGCATTTTTTGTGATGAGTGGGGTTCCGCGGCTTATCATCAGCAGCGCGATCAGCCGATTAGGAAACAAATCCAAATTAACCGTGAGGCAATCCGTAAGCGTTATCGAGCAGAGAAGTTTTTGATCTATTTTCAGGCTTACACCAATACCTTTGGCCGTTTTAAGGAGTTAGAAGCTCTCTATCAACTGGCTTTAGAGGAAAAGGATGTGGTAGGGCTAGTGGTGGGAACCCGTCCGGATTGTTTGCCTGAAAGGGTGCTGCGTAAATTTGCTGAAATCGCGCGGGAGCACTATCTTTCGGTGGAACTTGGTGTACAGACTTTTGATGACGCGCAACTTATTTTCCTTTCACGTGGACACGACAGCGAATCTTCTCTGAAGGCAATCCGCAAATTGAAAGCAGTATCTGGAGTGAATTTATGTGTGCATTTGATGTTTGGTCTTCCGGGTGAAACTGACCAGCAAATTAGAGAAACAGCGGAAATATTATCAGAGCACAAAGTTGACGGGGTAAAATTACACAACCTACATGTACTTAAGAATACTCCGCTGGAAAAGCTGTATCGAGAATCCCGATTTGTGCCTTTGGAGTTGGAAGAATATACACGTAAAGTATGTATATTTCTTGAAAACCTTTCTCCGAAAATTGCCGTGCACCGCCTGGCAGCAGTCGCCTCACGCTGGGAAGAGTTGATTGCTCCGGCATGGACACGTGAAAAAATGCGGCCAACTCAATATATTGACGATTACCTAGCAACAAATAATACTTGGCAGGGCCGTAATTATTTAGCCGCGGAGGCTGACGAACAAGTCGGTTAATTTTTCAACTCTATTTTCTAACTCAGACTTTTTTGCTTAACCGACATTGAGAAAAGTTTCATTTGGGTCAGATTCACGAAGCTGTCAACGCTGTTTTTATTGTTATAAGTCCTGATGTTGAAATGACAAATTGTGATTTATAGACTATTATGAGAACACCATTTATAATTCTTTATCTTGAACTCTCTCTCAAAAACTAAAATTACTTACTAAAACAAAATAATGAACATTAATTCAGAAAATGACAATTCATTTGGACTTAACGCAACTGAAATAGATTTGGGAAATGCAATTGCTGATGACTCGGATCGAGTTTTAATCAAGCGGATGTTGGACTTACTGAGTGACGAAAAGGCCGAAGAAATCGTTTTCATAGATGCAAAGAAACGTTCCAGTCTGGCGGATTATCTGCTAGTTTGCCAGGGTCGCTCTCAGTTACACTGCAGAAGTATTGCTCAAAATGTGGAATATAATTTAAAGCAGGAAGGAGAAATTTCACTGGGACTCGAAGGTGAGCGGGAAGGAAACTGGGTGCTTTTAGATTACGGAAACATTATCCTGCATGTGTTTCATCCGGAAATACGCAAGTATTACAAATTAGAAGAACTCTATTCAAAAAGGCCCAGCGAGGTATATGCTGACAGTTCTGAGCCTTCAAAATATAAATATTAAGGAAAAAAATGCCAGGCGAGGAGCAACCGGAATGGCTGGAGACGCTGGAGAAAACTCCTCTAACTTCACGCTTACGGCGTAAAGAATCTCTGAAGCGTTTCAATACCTGGCGTATCGGCGGGGTTGCAGAATGCTTGATTGACGTAGTCAATGTCGCCGATTTAAGCTTCTTACTACCCTTCATCAGCAAATACCGCATTCCCTGGTTTATCCTTGGTAAAGGTTCCAACCTGCTCATTCCAGATACATCCTGGCCCGGAATAATCTTGCATTTGAGCGGAGAGTTCAAAAGCTGGGAGCCCCTCGAAAACAACAATCCATCACGTAAAAACAATGAAGTTTCCGCTGGAGCAGCTCTGGCCGATGTGACATTTGCTCAACGCTGTGTAACTCAGGGATGGTCCGGGATGGAATTTTTAATCGGCATTCCCGGAACGATAGGTGGGGCCGTTGCCATGAACGCCGGTGCGCACGGTGGTGAAACTGCGGAATTTTTAATGCAGGCAGAGTGGATGGACATGGAAGGCAATTTACACACTTCATTGCGGGATGATCTTGAGTTCCGTTATCGCTTTTCTGAACTTAATGGTAATTATGGAAAAATTATCACCCGCGCCGTTTTTAAACTCCAGCAAGAGGATCCCGAAAGTGTTGAAAAAAAACTGCTCGAATGTCAGCAATTCCGGAGAGAAAATCAACCTTGCAATCAGCCGAGCTGCGGTTCAGTTTTTAAAAATCCTCCCGGAGATTTTGCCGCACGTTTGATAGAAGATTGCGGATTGAAAGCTAAAATGTGCGGCGACGCTCAAATCAGTCCGATCCATGCAAATTATATTGTAAACCTTGGAAAAGCTTCGTCCGCAGATATTGTAGCATTGATAGATACCGTCCGGGAAACTGTTCTTAGCAAGCATTCCATTTATTTGGAGCCGGAGGTTCAAATCCTGCAGAGTTCAGTATAAAGCTAATTTTCAGCAGTTGAATATAAATAGGTTGTTGCTCACAACCTTTAGAGTTACTGACTGATAAAACTGAACTGTCTTACTTCAACTGAAAGTTTTGATTTTCCATGCAGGATCTCAAACGACAATCAAATCGAAGACCCGCCGTACGGAGACTTCGGACATCCTCAACGAGCGTCCGGAAAAACCGTAGTAATCCAATCCCTGGACTTCCAGTAAAACTTCGCAAACCGAATGCAGACCCGGGTTACAGAAATTCTTGGGTTCCGTCGTATTTCGTAGAAAATGAACCAGCATTTCTGCGGATGAAAGTCCGCTGGCTGATTCAAAAAATTATTGGAGTCAGTGGTTTTGTTTTTATTTTATGGTTGGCCGGAGGCAGCGTTTGGGTTGGACAGACATTTTTTCAACAACCTATTACAAAGGTCCTGATTAAAGGCAACCAATTGTTGGACAATGTTGAAGTGCTAAGTATGAGCGGACTGCATCAGGGACAGCGGTTGACTGACCTCCAGCCCTACCGGCTCGCGGCACGTTTACAAACACATCCTATCGTGCAAAAAGCAGATATACGCAGAAAATTTCCTGACGAAGTACATCTTAATCTTACTGAATATCAACCAGTTGCCCTGCTTAAAATTTCACACAAAACAAATATTTTTTCCCCTGCGTCGCTGGCAAAAACGAAGTACGTTCTGATCGGTGAAAATCAGCGACTACTCAAACAATTGCCGATTGATGTCCTGCGCGCTTCTCCTCACAAAAAACTGCCGCTTATTGATGGTCTGACTGTACAGTCGATCAGGCTGGGTTCGCGTCTGGATTCACCTGTTTTGGAGAGAGGATTAAGGTTTTTGGCAACATTTCAGCAGATGACTGCAGCACAAAAAAATGAACTGCCAAAAACACAGCTTGAACTGGAAAGTCAATTCAGAATAGTCGACTGGACTACTCAACCTATTCACATTGATATTTCAGATCCCCTCAATCTGAAAATCAACTGGCCGCTGAATATCTTTAATCTTCAACCAGGCTCACCAGAACCTTTACGTACTGTACCGTTGACAATCCAGATGGGTAGTCGCAAATTTGGTGAGCGTTTACGCACCTTCCAAAATATATATCCTGTACTCGATAAACAGCATCCAGGATTAAAAAGTATTGACCTGCGCTATAAAAATAGGGTATTGCTAGTACCATGACCTAAATTCAAGACTAAACTGAAACGTGGCAAATTTGTCTGCGGACATTTAGTGGAGCAGCGCAATGGGCTTGTTGGATGAACTGGTGCAGGAAGAAGATCTGGATCCGGAAGTGATGCGGCAAACAGACAGCACCTACCTGAATCTCTCGGAGCTGGAGAAAATTCGGCATTTGATCCAGATGGATTTGCTGGATGAATCTCAGCTTCTGCGAAATTTGTCAATCTGTTATGGCCTCCCTCTGCTGTCCATTATACGTGATGACGTCCAAAATCACGAAAACCCCCTTTTATCAAAACAACTGTATGAACGCACAGGTATTTTAGCTATGCGTTTTGGTTCAAAGTGTGCGGGACTGTTGTCGGTTCAGTCTAATTGGTTGAGCATGAATCATGTGGCCTTTCAGTTGGGTGAATCGATTTTTTGGCATTTAGCGCAACAACAGCAAATCGAAGCACTGCTTGAAACTTCACAATCACCTGCCGTGGATGGAGATTTTTCTGCTACAGGAAGAATCCAGCAAATATTTGAAGAGGCAATTTCCCGCAGATGTTCCGATATTCATCTTGAGCCAGAAAAAGACAAACTTCGAATACGATACCGTATCGACAGTTACCTTCACGATGCTGCTTCAATACCGCTGAGTTT
This sequence comes from SAR324 cluster bacterium, assembly GCA_028822475.1. GTDB lineage: Bacteria > SAR324 > SAR324 > SAR324 > NAC60-12 > Arctic96AD-7. The sequence continues at coordinate 6,710 of JAPKDT010000044.1, read as the reverse complement.
CCACCCCCTGATTTTATCACGCTTAAAGTTGTTAGCCGGAATGGACATTGCTGTGCGGCGTCGGCCTCAAGACGGGAACTACAACCACAGCTCTAACGGAAGCCGTCACTTTGACGTTAGAGTTTCGACCCTGCCAGGACAATCAGGAGAAAAACTGGTGCTGCGGCTTTTGGATCAAACACCTGTACAGCACAAATTAGAAGCACTTGGTTTTTCAAAAATGATTTGGAAATGCTCTATCAAGCAAGTCAGGCTCCAAGCGGACTGATCCTCATGGTTGGACCGATAGTTAGCGACAAAACAACAACACTCTATGCAATTCTTAATGCACTTAATTCACAAGAAAAAAATATCCTGACTATCGAAAATCTCGTTGAATATCATATAGAAGGTATCACACAGGTTTCCGTCAAACCGGAACATGGATTGGGGTTTGCTGAAACATTACGGGCAGCTTTGCGTCAGGATCCGGATGTTATTTTAATTGGTGAAATAAGAGATGAGGAGACAGCTAGCGTTGCGGTAAAAGCCTCCCTTACAGGACATTTGGTCCTTTCAACACTTCACAGCAACGGCGCAGTGACTGCAATTCAACGCTTGCTGAACCTAGGAATTTCTCCAGATTTATTAGCGGAAACGCTGACTGTTATTGTTTCACAAAGACTGGTACGCCGTCTTTGCTCTCATAATCACGCTAAAAAGCCGCTCACCGGAAAAAATGACAATAATTGTTTGCGCTGCAGGGGAACAGGATATTCCGGGCACATTCCACTTTATGAAATTCTTAAAGTAAACTCGCTCGTGCGTAACCGGATTCAAGCAGGTGAAACCAGAAATAAATTAATCCGGCCCGATCCAGAATTATATTTTCATACAATGGAGCAAACTGCTCAACGACTGGCCAAAGAAGCTCTGACTGACTGGAGAGAACTGCAACCGCTGTTACTCCATGTTTAGTAGTGGACTTTTTTCTACCGCAAATTTCAGCGCTTATCAACTAAGTAAGATTCGCAATGCCTCACTTTTGCACGATTTTGGCAGTACATGAGTAAGGCAACTTGTTCGGAAAATTCCACCAACATATTATCAAAAGGAATGTGGGCTCCAGATATCCACAGTAGTATGACTGGATGCGAAAATCGATTGCGGCAAATAATATCTATATTTTCAATTTATATTAAAACATTATTGCCTGAGATAGTTCTGATAAAAAAGCGTTGAACTCCGAATACGCATAAAATATTTTAGTTTCTGCAGCAAAAGACAAACAGCTGAATCAAGATCTGCGGGAATTCTTTATCCATGACAAACTGTAACTACTGATTGAGAGACCAAAGCAGCATTAATTTAATTGCAGTTGTTCTGTAACTAAGCCCTGCTTAAGGTTTGACAAGGTTGTAGTTCTACTGTGCTTATGATAGAATTTAGTATTATTTATAATTTTTTTCTATGATTATCAATTCATGAGCAACTTTTCGATCCTACTACTGAATGATAGTGACGTAGGTGTACGTCAGTATCATTTTGGGAAGAAACTGCTGTTTTTTTTATCGACGCTTTTAATGCTCGGAGTTGCAGCATTAGGTTGGAAGTTTTTTGAACAATACCAAACTATTGCAAAACAGAACCAACTGCTTGAAAAGCAAGAGAAGAGTCAGGTCGCCTTTCAACAGCGGATTGACCTTTATGACGGGCGTGAATCTCGTATTTCCTTTCTTGAAGATTATGTCGAAGAATTGAAGCAGTCTGAGCAGAACAGCAACGTAATGTATAAAAAACATACCGCCTTGTTTCGCTCAAACACACACAAGTTGGATGAATTACATAATTTTATCTGCCAGACACTGGAAACTCAATGTGCGCCTATTCTAAATATTCAGGCAAATCCACAACAGACGATGCAGTGGCTGGAGCAGATATCTCAAGATTTTGAGGCCTTTAATCAATCTTTACAAAAATTTGATTCACGTCGCACAAGTTTTGAAGAGCAGGCTAATATAATTGAGCAGTTGCGCGGACAGTTGGTTGAAACAGAACAGAGTTTGTCTGAGCATATGGAGTTCCTCAAAGTAAATCAGGAAACAGTAACTCGACTCACGAACAAGATTAGCAAAGCTACTGGTATTACACTCAGTAAAACGACTAAGAGCAAAAGAACAAAGACTAAAACAGGACGAGGTGGACCAACAATATTAGACAGTTTGTCACTTGATTCAGCACAGGCCCTGTTAAGTTCCGGAAGTTTACGTCAGTTTCTCTACAGTAATTCTGACGATTACAACGTAAGAGTTGCCCAACTGGAGGATTTGAACCAACTGATAGAACGAAATCTGAGTATCTGGAGACAAACTCCCACTACGATTCCAATTCGTAGCAGAGCCTTATCTGATCGTTACGGAATGCGTGTTGATCCGTTCACAAAGAAACGTGAATATCACGGCGGGGTTGATTTCAGAGCACGCAGAGGCACTCCTGTTTATGCTCCCGCGGATGCAGTTGTCAGGATTGCAAGTCGCAAATCCGGTTTTGGCTTGCTGGTAGAACTGCTGCACGGCAGGGGGTTTTTTCCTGGAAAGAAAAAATCGGTCCGCTACAGAACAAGGTTTGCACATCTTTCGAAGATAAAAGTAAAAATCGGACAGCAGGTGAAGCGTGGAGATTTATTAGGATTGGTAGGAAGTACTGGGCGTAGTACAGGACCACATTTGCATTATGAAATGATCATCAATGGGCGTCGTACAAACCCCTTACTGCCAATGACCAGATATAATCCGGATCAGCGTCTTTATCGGAATTAATTTATTAGCAAACAAACCAGCATGTCAAACCAAAATACTGCAACAAGCAAAGGACTCGGTTTCCTTGGTGAGGATTTGTTTGTGGAAGGTACGATCCACGCCAAAAAGAAAATGGTTGTCAGCGGGACTGTCAATGGATCTGTTTCCGGAGATCAGGAAATTGTTATAGCGGTAACCGGAAATGTAAATGGAAAACTTGAAGGAAACACCGTTTTAGTTGCCGGAAAAGTGTCTGGAGATTTAGTGGCCCACAAACGCCTGGAGGTGATTGCATCAGCCACTATTAAAGGAGAGGTGCAGGTTCCTTCTGGACAATTTTTGATTCAGGAAGGTGCCCAATTAGAGGCAGAGTCTAAGACTCTTTTAAAAGAGCTTCCGCAAAAATAATCAACTTCCTGATTTTCTTTTTATCTTTCTGAACTGCCATATTTGTCTACAGTGTTTTATCATTAATTTAAAAAATGCTTTATCCTACTGCCAAAAATAGCCTGAATAAGCAAAACCGGCCTGCCGTGCAATCTAAACGGTTGAAGAACCACGACCGAATTCTCTACGTTAACGGGTTGTTTTCACCACCTAAATCACAAGAGAATACAGTTGGTCTGGCAAAAGAGTCTGAAGAATGGCGCTCGCTGTTTACCATGGTTTTAATTGCAGGATTTGGCGCAGTAATGTTGCTGATCTCAGTTATTGGAAGTTACGGTATTTTAGCGACTAACAGGCTGGAAGCACATGAACAAATACTTGTTCAAAAACTAGATTCAATGAGACTGGAGAAGGTCTTGATGACAGAAGAAATAGCTGCACTAAAAACAAATCCGGCCTATATTGAATTGATTGCCCGAAAGCAATTGGGTTTGGTGCGTACAGGTGAGGTTATTTTTTATCTGCCTGAATCCGCTGAGCGCATTCCTTAAAAGCAGATTCCTGCAGAAAATTATTTCTATCTCAAAATTCTCGTCCTTCCAGTTTTTCTACGGCGTGATGAATAACTGCCGGAATCTGAGTTGTCTGTTTTTTTTGATAGTTATAGCAAATCACAACACCGGTACCTTCCGCAACCGTTTCCGGATGTTGCTCACTTACAATCAAGTACTCCATTGTAAAACGTTTCTCATGCATTTCAGTTATTTTAGCACCTGCATAAACAGTATCCGGATAAGTGAGAGGAATTCGATAGCGGCAGGATGTTGATCCTAAAATAGGGCCTATCGCCAATTGTTCCACGCTGTCCATCCAACCCAGAGCCTCAAAATATTGAATACGTGCACTCTCAAAATAGCGAAAATAGATTGCATTATTTACGTGCTGAAAAGAATCCATATCCCCCCAAATAACAGGAAGTTTCGCTACGACAGGAAAAGTTTTTAATAGTTCTTGCATAAAGTTAGCTCGATGAATCAAATTGAAAAACAAAAGAAAGAAAGTCCGCTCAAAAATGCCTTGATTATCTGTAACGGGAATCCTCCTCCTCAAGCCCTGCTGAAGCAGTTATGGCGGGAAGCGGATTATCGGGTGGCCGCTGATGGAGGTGCAAATCTGCTACACGTTTTAAACCTACTCCCTGACGCAGTGGTTGGGGATTTCGACTCCCTGCAACCGGATGTGCAAAAACAACTTCCCGAAACAATACTATTTCATGTAAAAGAGCAGGACACCAATGACGCAGACAAAGCCGTTCGACATTGCCTGAAACTTGGATTTACAGAAATTAACCTGCTTGGCGCAGACGGAGGCCGACAGGATCAGTTTCTCTCCAGCCTGGAAATTCTGTTTAAGTATTCTCCCAGTGCACGCCTCATCATTTGGACTGCTCTGGAACGCATGGAGTTTATCCTGGACACATGGGAAGAGACTCTCCCTCCCGGAACAACTCTTTCACTCCTACCTCTTTTCGGCGGAGCTCAGGGCGTTGTGTCACGGGGCTTAAAGTTTGAATTGAACAATCATGCTTTGCTGCCAGGAAAATCTCCGTCCGGTGTTTCAAATCAGGTACTCTCCAATCCTGTCACAGTGAGTATCCAGGAAGGCCAACTATTACTCGTTGTACAACACAACGCAAATTATGCTTAAATTACTGAATCAAATCAGCGTCAGTATTATAGTTAAGCTTAGAATACTGTAAAGTGTGGAAAAAAGTACTGTTGTGGTAACAAATTCCGGACAGAGCTTGTATTCCAGGGCAATGATGGATACAAGTACTGCCGCAGGCATGGCCGCCTGAAGAATTCCGGTACTGCGTTCCATTCCCTCAAGGCCAAAAAACGGTACCAGAAGCAACGCCAGAACAGGCCCTCCTATCAAACGTACCGTACTCGCAGCAAAAACGTTGAAGTTAATCTTTATTTTATCGATCTCACCCATCTGCACTCCAAGTGTAATGAGCATCACCGGAATCATCGCCTGTCCCAACAAACCACTCAGACGTGACAGAAAAATCGGTACTTCAACACCTGACATGTTAAAAGCCAGTGCCGGAATCAAGGCCAGCAGTGCAGGAGTTTTAAAAACTGAAAAAACCGCTGTGATACCTCCGCTGCGAGCCCAACTTGCCACACCTACACAAATCACAAAGGAAATAAAGACGATGGCCAAAAAATATATTGTCGCCGGAATACGTGATGCTTCTCCCAGTCGAAACTCGATCAGAGGCAGCCCAAAATTTCCGACGTTGCCAAATGTCGCAATCAGTACAAATGCTGCTGTAACATCCTTGGATTGCCGAAGAGCTTTGGCCACCAGAAAGCCCAAAAATGCCACCGCAAGCTGCACTACAAAAATATAAGCAACCATCTGAAATGCCAATTCCACTTCAATTTGAGTCTTGCTGATAATATTGAAAACGAAGGCCGGGACAAAAACAAAATATGCCGGACGAGAAAGTGAGCGTGCTTCAACCTGCAGACGCGGTCCAATAAAATAACCAATTAATACAAGAATAAATACCGGAGTAACAACATTGAGAAATACAAAATATATCCCACCGATATTATCAAAAATCTCAAGAACGTTCATATTCAGTCTACAAAAGTTTTAGTAATATTTATTATTAGCAAATATTTATGGAACTGTTTTGTCAGGATGTTCACATTCTTGGACAATCACGCAATGCTCACAGTCAGGTTTACGAGATTTACAAACGTAACGTCCATGCAGGATCAACAAATGGTGTGCGTCTTTTTTCCATTTTTCCGGAACTGCCTTCATCAAATTTTCTTCAACTTGCAAAACTGTATTTCCTGGCGCAAGTCCGGTTCTGTTAGAGATCCGGAAAATATGAGTATCAACAGCTATTACTGGATGCCCGAAAGCAGTGTTCAGAATAACATTTGCTGTTTTGCGTCCCACTCCCGCAAGGGCTTCCAATTGCTCTCTGTTTTGCGGAACCTGAGCTGCGTGATTTTCTACAAGTTGAGCGCAGGTCCTGACTATATTTTTTGATTTCGTTGGGGCAAGTCCAATGCTCCGGATGTACGACAATACTTTTTCTGAGCCGGCCTCATGCATCTCTTCTGGTGTCGGAAATGCAGCAAACAATTCCGGAGTAACTTTATTAACCGAAATATCGGTGGCCTGCGCACTGAGGATTACCGCGATAAGTAACTCAAACGTATTGCGGTAGCAAAGCTCAGTTTCCGCTTTTGGTATTGAATCGTTCAACTTCCGGAAAAATCTCTCAATCTTTATGGTTTTCATGAACAGAGTATCTTATTTCCGTTTAAATTTAAGCTAATTACTGAAACATCCCGCTCATGAGTTAAATTGACAATTAGCACTAAAAAAATGACAATAGTCAGCAATTCAACAAGGATTTTAAAAACAATCAGTCTTCTGATATTTGTAACTTAAAACCCAGTAACATCTACCGTTTATGAAAGAAAAAGATTTTCTGCCACTGAGAATAGCAGTCCT
>JAPKDT010000324.1 GCA_028822475.1 SAR324 cluster bacterium | reverse complement strand
AACAGAGTTCAATACAAACTGTGTCCGGCTTTTCCTGATCAATGACAGAGTTCACCTCATCCACACTTGATTGTGAAATGTGTGCAGTTCCGATAAGTAAGATTTGCTTTTCATCAAAGCTAATCTCATGTACATTGCCGGAGTAAGACATTTACTAAAATAAGTTTTAGGTTTTAGAATCAACAAAAGTCAATAAATAGACATTTAATTTTAAGCGAAACTAAACAAAGGCGCAAAATGTTTTTGCCATTTTTACCTCTGATTCTTGCTTCTGCAGGTTTAACCTTATTTTCAGGAGAGCTGGAACGAACAGAACCATGGTTGAATTTACCACTTGCCGTGAATCTGTCTCTCATTATTCTTTTGAGTTTTCTTCTGGCGCAAATGCCTCAATGGCTCTGGCAATTTAGCAAATTGAAGCGATTTCCAGAAGTCAGAAAAGGAAGCTATTCCTCAACAAATTTCTCCCGACCAAGAACCCTGATTTTGATTGGCTGGCTGGCTCTTGTTTATGGCGAGCATTTAGATTTACGCATAGGTCATTTATTTAATAACATTACTGATGCTGAATCGGTAAGTTTTGGTGTATTACTGCTGCTTTACTGGCTTGCTGACGCTGTTGCCGCAATTCCAGTTTATCAATGGAATGCTCATGGGCTTGAAGAAAAGATTAAAAAGTCTGTTCTGCACCTGCGCCTGCAGTTACCGGTGCTGGCTCTAATTATCATCCAGACAGTCTGGTTTTGGATTACCAGCAAGTTTCTTCTTTCCTTCACTTCAAACTGGAGTCTTATATTTGAATTGTTATGCAGTTTAATCCTGATGGTGCTTGTTGCTCCAGTTGTTTTTGTGAAAAGCTGGGGGGCAAAAGCTATCGAAAACGGGAATGATTTTGAAGAAATCCGTAAAGAACTGGAAAATTCCCGGACACCGGTAACAGCAATTTTATCGTGGCCGGATTCGATAATGCCATACTCCACTGCAGGAGTAATTGGCTTCGTGCGTGGATTCCGCTATTTACTGATCAGCCCGCAACTGCTCAAATCACTTTCAGCAACGGAACTGCGAGCTGTAACTGCTCATGAAGCCGGACACTTACGGAAGCAGCATCTGCTTTTTTATCTGCTTGCATTTATATGTTTACTGGAGTTGTTTGCATTTGCAGTCAGTGCAAACTTATTGCTGACCTGGACAGGTGTTTTAGAGGTTTCAGGAATGCTGATGGGTGTTGCGTCTATTTTAAGCATTATATTGTTTATTCGTTTTGGTATCGGCTTTCTAAGCCAAAATTTTGAACGGCAGGCAGACTGCCACGCTTTTGAACGTCACGGTATTTCACCCATCTCAACTGCCCTCATGAAAGTTTCCCTGCTCAACGGAATCAATCCGGAACAGGACAACTGGCACCATTACGGAATTCAGCAGAGAATTGATTTTTTATCGATTTGTCTAAAAAAGCCGGAAATGCTACAAAAACATCACCGACGCGTGTTCCGGATTAAGTTAGGGTGCGCAGTCCTTCTTTTCGGATTGCTGGGCGCAAATTATATGCTCAGTTCAGACACTTTAAAAATAAAGGTCCTTGCCTGGAAATTGGAACAGTCAGCAGATATTTGGCAACTGAAAGATGCTCCAATGCTGACAAAAATGGGTGACCTGCTTTATTTTCAAGATCAGAAAACTGAAGCAGAATTATGGTACCGCCGTGCACTGGAGATGAATCCGGAGGAATCACACACACTGAATAACCTCGCCTGGCTTTTAACTGAAAAGCATAACAATGATAAGAAACGTCTCCGGGAAAGTATAGAGCTTGCTCAAAAAGCATCAACACTAAAACAGGCGGCATTTATCTGGGACACCTTGGCAGAAGCATATTTAATTAACGGAAAATATGAAGCTGCCGCTGATGCTGCACGCCAAGCCCTGAAGCTCGCAAAAGCAAAGGTGGGGCTGACAAGAGACACAAATCTGGATTACTACCGGGAAAAACTTGAAAGAATTACGGGTCAATAGCAAAACTCATCTTACGGAACTCTGGAAGCTCGGATTTGAGGGCAAACATGATCCATCCCAGGGAGATTGGGGGTCTTTTTTTGCGATGGGGTATTTAAAAAAACTTGCTGAGACCCATGGATCTTTTGGCGAGTTAAAAGGAAATGGAGGATATTTAGGGATCGGCTGGGAGTTTCCTTT
>JAPKDT010000043.1 GCA_028822475.1 SAR324 cluster bacterium | reverse complement strand
ACGGCCAATACGATGATGATGCGTGATACAGGAACCTTGCACCTGTTTCCTGAAGTCATCAAGGAAATGTCGGAAGTTGTTCGGCTGGGAGGTTTTGGTGCGTCGGTCACGCCTGTATCACAATTTTATTTCCAACAAGCCTATCTCAACGTGACCCTTGGCAAATGGGAAAAAATAAATCCATCATATGGAAATATGGTACTGGGTTATTTTGGCCAAACACCAGTCGAGCCGGATCCAGAAATTGTAAAACTGGCTGCGGAACAGTTGGATAAGCCTGTTTTCAAAGATGACCCGCTTGACCTGCTGGATCCGGGAACCCCAAAAGCAGCAGCAGAACTTAAAAAAAACAATCTGCCTGAAACTGAGGAAAATCTCTTCATTGCTTCAAGTTGTGAAGCAAAAGGTATTGATTTTCTTTTGGGTAAAGCTAAAACTTCAATCCGGAAAAAATCGGACGAAGCGGCAAAAAGCAATCCGGCGGCTGGAAAATTTACAGCGCCTTTAGTTTCCGGCCCAAGAGATTATACCATCACAGTCGACGGCAAAGCCTATCAAGTTCAAGTCAATGCCGGTGGGAATATCGTTCCGCCAGTTGTTTCCCGAAATGCCGCTGAGTCCGCACCAGAGGCTCCACAAAATTCAGATCTCGATATCCCCGCACCCACTCCAGGAAACATCGTAAGACTGGAAGTAGCGGACGGTGAGACCGTAGTCAAAGAGCAAACACTGTTGGTGATGGAAGCCATGAAAATGGAATCGGAAGTCAAATCTCCACAAGCCGGAGTCGTACAAGCAATTCATGTACAAGCCGGAAATACGGTGCAAACTGGAGATGCCTTAATCACACTGAGGTCTTGAGAGCATGCAAAACTCTAAAAAGATGGATCTGTTGCATTTATCCACTCTGCATAATTTGCAAGAATTAATAAAAATGCTGATACGGGTTTTTGCGGTTTTGTTATTTTTAGGAATGTCAGGAACTTTGTTTGCTCAGTCCAGTGACGAGCAAATCAATATTGTGATGCCCACTGATGCACGGGTTATACGAGTCGATGCGAAAATTGATCAGTGGGTCTATGCCGGCGATACTTTGGCGGTACTCAAAGATTCTAAAGGTGCGAAATTTAAGTTTCGTGCAGGCGTTTCCGGACAACTGGTGTTTTGGCGATTACGAAACCTTAAACATTATGGGGCAGGCGAAACGGTGGGAATTCTCCGGATTGCTCCGGTTATTGTTGAGGAAGTGGAGAGTGGTGGGTCGGTCGTGGCATTGCCGGCTTTTTATGAAATGTTGCTCAACCTTTACAATTCTACCGGACTGGCGGCACTCTTTCGCGGACACGGTTTGGATTGGACAGAAGGTTTTGGGCGCTTGATTATGATTGGTGTGGGACTCATCCTGCTGTATTTAGGAATTCGCCATCAGTTTGAGCCGTTGCTGCTGGTGCCGATTGGCTTTGGTGCAGTCTTGTCCAATATACCGTTAGCCGGACTTTCGGAACCTGGCGGACTCTTGTATTATATTTACGAATTTGGTATCACAACCGGAATTTTCCCTTTGATAATTTTTATGGGTGTCGGAGCGATGACGGATTTCGGTCCGATGCTGGCAAATCCCAAAACTGCTTTACTCGGCGGAGCCGCGCAGTTCGGAATTTTTGGAACATTATTAGGCGCACTCGCATTGAACGGAATTCCCGGTATTGACTTTTCTCTCCGGGACGCTGCTTCCATCGGCATCATTGGCGGTGCAGACGGGCCCACCGCAATTTTTCTTTCAAGCCAACTTTCTCCACGTTTACTTGGATCGATCGCCATTGCGGCCTATTCTTATATGGCGCTGGTGCCGATCATTCAGCCACCGATCATGCGTCTGCTGACATCACAGAAAGAACGTGAGATTGAAATGACTCAGTTGCGTTATGTTTCCACGCGTGAGAAAATTTTATTCCCTATGGTTGTGTTGGGACTCTGTGCCTTGTTGCTGCCTTCGGCAGCGCCGTTGATAGGCATGTTCATGTTTGGAAATTTGGCCAAAGAATGCGGAGTGGTCAATCGACTTTCGGACACTATTCAAAAATCACTGATCAATACTGTAACTATTTTTCTCGGTCTGAGTATAGGCAGTAAATTGGCTGCAGGAGAATTTCTCAATCTAGAGACGGTTGGAATTCTCATTCTGGGCATGATCGCTTTTTCTGTGGGCACCGCAACCGGTGTGTTGATGGCCAAGCTGATGAACAAGCTGTCCTCCTCACCAATCAATCCTCTGATCGGAGCCGCTGGCGTTTCTGCGGTTCCCATGGCAGCGCGTGTAGTAAACCAGGTCGGACTCGAAGCCAACTCCCAAAACCATCTACTGATGCATGCCATGGGACCAAATGTTTCAGGAGTTATCGGCTCTGCAGTTGCAGCAGGAGTTTTGCTGGCAATGCTGTAAAACCCTAAGATCTAGCTACTACACGATAAAAAACACCGATAAAAAAATCAGCTACGAGCCTTGCCTTTCCACAAATTCAGGATAAGCATGGAGGCCGAATTCGCTCACATCGACACCATTATATTCGTCTTCTTCAGTTACACGGATTCCGACAGTATATTTAAGAAAGCCCCAGACCGCTAGACTGCTAAAAAAGGTAAACGCTCCTATTACAACTATCCCTTTGATTTGAGCAAATAACGCTACATCAGGATGTAACCTAAATAATACTAAGCCTCACAAGCAAACGCGTAGAGCATTATGTTTTTAGTCAGGATGGAGATTGATTTTTTACTTCGCTACAAACATTCCGGAAAAGCTCCGCAAAGCTGTGAGTGTCTGGCGACTGGAAATATGAGATGTTCTTAATGAAATTTACTCCGATACAGTAACGGCTATCCTGGTTCCGAATAGATTTAACGTGAACGAACTGGTTAATCACGCGAAAAACAAGTAAGGTGTTTCCTTCGACGGAGGTTTAGGAAAAGTTGCCGGAAAGGTTTTTGCGTCGGACATTTAGGAAGTCTTAAGGATGTGATGCTTTTGTCCAGAATTGCCGTGACGGAAATCGCAATGCTAGATTTGGGTTTTCCTGTTTCTCTGGGTTCAGGAGTTTCGGTAGCTCAAGAGTTTTTTCGTAATTCTGCAAAATGAAAAGATCTAACATGTACATTCCAACATTCGATGATGTAAAAACGGCGCAAGAACGCATCAAGCCTTACATCAGCAAAACACCGGTTTTGAGCAGTTCATTTATAAATGAAATGAGCGGAGCGGAATTATTTTTCAAGTGCGAAAATTTCCAGAAAGCAGGAGTCTTCAAGGTACGTGGAGCATCGAACGCAGTTTTTGGATTGAATGATGAAATAGCGGCCAAAGGTGTGGCCACTCATTCTTCTGGAAATCATGCTCTATCTCTGGCTTATGCTGCCGGACTGAGAGGAATACCGGTAACTGTTGTTATGCCGCACACCGCTCCAGAACCAAAGAAAGCGGCCGTACGCGGTTACGGCGGGACCATCGTCGAATGCGAACCAAGCACCAGATCACGCGAAGAAACTCTCGCCAAGGTTGTAGCTGAATCCGGAGCAGATTTTGTGCATCCCTACAATGATGCGCGAGTGATTACCGGACAGGCGACCTGCTCGCTGGAATTGCTGGAGCAAACCGGAGGTTTGGATGCGGTTGTTGCACCGATTGGCGGCGGAGGGATGGTTTCAGGAACTTGTCTGGCTTTGTCGAATGTTGCTCTGGAAACAAAAATTTATGCCGCTGAACCGAAAAATGCCGATGACGCATACCAATCCTTTAAAGCTGGACACATTATCGCATATGACGATCCAAAGACGGTGGCGGACGGCCTGAAAGTACCCCTGAAAGATTTGACGTGGCATTTTGTTTCAAACCATGTTGAAGACATTCTGATTGCAACCGAGCAGGAAATTATTGATACAATGAAGCTCATTTGGCAAAGAATGAAAATCGTCGTTGAACCTTCAAGCGCAGTACCCTTGGCTACAATTCTAAATAACAAAAACACCTTTGCTGGAAAACGCGTAGGTGTGATTATTACCGGAGGAAATGTTGATTTGGACAAATTGCCCTGGATGAATTCTTAAACAGGAGGATAAAATGAATCCAGAACTGGCCGACATAAACAAGGCTGACATCCAGACACCGTGACTGATGATTGAACTGGATACGCTTGAATTAGACATTTGAACCAATACTTAACTTAAATCTGGTAATATTTTATTATTACTAAATTTTTACTGATTAAATTCTTTTCCGTATTTCTGCATTTTTCTGTCTTATCATTAGCAGATAAATGTTAAAGTAACAAAGGTCAATTATTTAGATATTCTTCCAGAACCTCTCCCCAAAGGTTCGCCAAAGTACCAAATTATTATATTGGGCCTTTTATTATTTTCAATTATTATTAACCACTTGAAAAAGTACAATTAATTCCAAAATTTATGAAATCCATTACTATTTCTGGAAAAATGCATCCGGGTTTTGACAAAATCCTGACAGAAGACGCTCAGGAATTTTTGGTCAAGTTACACCATATGTTCAACGGCACTCGCAAGTCCCTGTTGGTGCGCCGGAAAGAAACTCATCAAAAAATTCTTAGCGGAATGAATCCTACATTTTTAATAGAAACTGAGTCAGTCCGTAAAGGCAATTGGCAAGTGGATCCAATTCCGGAAGATCTGCAGGACCGGCGATGTGAAATTACAGGACCGGCTGAAGCAAAGATGATGATTAACGCCCTCAATTCCGGAGCAAAAATATTCATGGCGGATTTAGAGGACTCGATTACGCCGAACTGGTACAATCAGATCCAGGGACAGGCCAACTTGTGTGCAGCCTATGAACGAACGCTGGAATTTTCCAGTCCGGAAGGCAAGGAATATCATCTCAATGACGGAGAATTGGCAACACTGATTGTACGTCCTCGCGGCTGGCATTTGGAAGAAAAACATATCCTGATTGATGGTGAAGTTGCCTCCGGTTCACTGGTGGATGCAGGACTCTATTTATTCCATAATATCAAACGGACATTGGAAAAAGGTACCGGTCCGTATTTTTATTTGCCAAAACTAGAAAATCATTTGGAGGCCCGTTTATGGGATGAGGTCTTCGCCTTTGCGGAACAGGAACTGGGCGTTACTTACGGAACTATCAAAGCCACTGTTCTGCTGGAAACTATTTTAGCGTCTTTTGAAATTGAAGAAATTCTCTATGAGTTACGCGGACACATGGCGGGAATTAACGCCGGACGATGGGATTATATGTTCAGTGTGATTAAGAAATTTCGGCATGTGCCTGAGTTTATCTGGCCGGATCGGGCTCAGGTCACGATGACTGTTCCGCTGATGCGTGCTTATACTGAACTGCTGGTGCAGACTTGCCACAAACGCGGCGCACATGCAATTGGAGGAATGGCTGCGTTCATTCCCAGTCGACGTGATGCTGAAGTCAACCGAATGGCACTGGAGAAAGTTCGTCAAGACAAAGAACGTGAAGCCCAGGATGGTTTTGACGGATCATGGGTTGCGCATCCTGATCTAGTTCCGGTATGTACAGAAGTTTTCAGCAAAGCCTTTGAAGAAGAACGCGTAAACCAAAAACATCGAATGCGTGAAGATGTTCATATTTCAGCGGAAATGCTGCTGGAATTTCAGATTCCCGGAGGAACAATCACTGAATCCGGTTTACGCAACAACATCAGCGTCGGCATTCAATACATAGCTGCGTGGTTAGGTGGAACAGGAGCAGTGGCAATTTTTAATTTGATGGAAGACGCAGCAACTGCGGAAATTTCAAGATCACAGATTTGGCAATGGTGCCGTCACCCACAGGGTAAACTGGATGACGGACGCAAAATAACTAATGAAATGGTACAATATATGATTCCGGAAGAACTGGCTAAAATCCGGGATACTTATGGCGAGTCCTACAATGAAGAGAAGATGAAGCAGGCGACTGACTTGTTTATTTCACTGGTCAGTGAGGAAGCGTTTGAAGATTTTCTCACCATACGTGCCTACGATCAGCTCGATTGATTTTTTGGTTTTAGAACTTGAGGAAGTTCCTCGTCATTTGTTTTCAACCAATTTTCCCACAGCATCCTTATACTAGTCCCGCTTTCGGGATGCACCCAATCCGGACTGAGTTCAAGCAGCGGTAGCAAAACAAAGCTGCGTTTTTCCATTTCTGGATGTGGAATTTTCAATTTTTCGTTATCAACAATTTCATTACCGTAACTCAGAATATCAAGGTCAATATTTCTGGAACCCCAGCGTTCTTTACGGACACGCCCCAGCATGTTTTCAATTTGCTGACACTTTACCACTAGTTCAACAGGAGAAAGGTCAGTCAAACCACAAACCACCTGATTGTAATACTTAGGCTGTTTCATCTTCAAAAGCGGTTCACTTTCATAGATTGCGGAGGCACGAAAATCGCGAAAAGCTACTGCAGATAATTCACGACAGGCCTGATTCAGAAAATCTATGCGATTTCCCAAGTTGCTGCCCAGTCCCAAATGCACTAATATAGCTCTTATCATTGTTAATTTTTTAGTTGAGAAGTATGAAGTATGAGTTTATCACAATCGTTGATGTAGTCGCAAACAGAAGCAAGACCGGATAAATCAAAATGATTCGCATTATCGGCGGAGAGTACCGCGGCAGAAAATTAAAAGTCCCAGCGGGGAATGATGTACGACCAACTTCGGACCGGGTTCGGGAAGCGCTTTTTAACCTGCTTTCTTCGCTGTTAAGCTGGAACGAGTTGACCGTACTGGATCTTTACGCAGGCAGTGGAGCCTTGGGTTTAGAAGCATTGAGCCGTGGAGCAAAGCACGCGATCTTTGTTGAAGCATCTCGCAGGCATCTGAAAATCCTCCAACAAAACGTTGAATTGATGTCACCAGAGCAAGGTCGATTTGAACTCGTGCAGGACCGTGCAGTGCACTGGATTTCCCGTTTTGCTGATCCTGAAAAACCTTGCCTTGCTTTTCTTGATCCACCATTTTCCGGGAAAGAATATGATCTTATGCTGGAAAAACTGGCATTACTTCATACAATCAGGACAGGATCAATGATAGTAGTTGAATCTCCTGATTCCAGAGAAATTAAGTTTCCAGATATTATGGAGCTGGTGAAACACCGACGCTACGGCTCAGTCACGCTTGATATCCTACGCAAATGCTGAGCAGGCATTTCTACAATAATCTTGCCTTGACTCCACTACTAGCCTACTCTGAAACAAGAGCTAATTTTACTTAGAGAGCATATTTCACTATCCGCAATGAGTTTTTTAGACAAAATTGACAAAGCAACCCTGCCTGAGCATGTCGCTATAATCATGGACGGCAACGGACGCTGGGCCACACAGCGCCACATGCCAAGATTTCAGGGGCATCGCTATGCCGTCAAGTCGGTACGTGCCTGCGTTGAAGCCGCAGCTGAGTTAAAATTGCCCGTGCTGACTTTGTATGCATTTTCAACCGAAAACTGGCAACGTCCAAAAAAAGAAGTTTCGGCACTGATGAATCTGTTTTTTGAATTCCTCAAAAAAGAACTGGATACTATGCTTAAAAACAATGTGCGTTTTAAGCTGATTGGTGACCGTGACGGGCTTCCGGATTTTCTGCAGGAACGCTTAAGCCACGCTTTGAATTCGACTGCCGGGAATACCGGTTTATTATTGAATTTAGCATTGAACTACGGAGGCCGGGACGAGCTCGTGCGTGCGTTCCGAATGCTGGCGCAAGAGGTTAAAGAGGGAGATTTACAACCGGAAGATATTGATGAATCTTTAATTTCTGCAAAAACCTACACGGCAGGTGTGCCGGATCCGGATTTGATTATCCGTACAAGCGGTGAACTGCGTCTTTCCAACTTTTTAATTTGGCAGGCAGCCTACGCGGAGTATTTTTTTACCGATGTTTTATGGCCTGATTTTAAAAAAGAAAATTTACACGAAGCGCTGTTTGAGTATCAACAGAGAAAACGCAGGATGGGAGGCACAACTGTTTCCGAAGCAGATTCGAAATCCCATGAGGGTGTTGAGCTTCCTGTTAGTAATGCTAAAAAATCCACAATTTCCGAAACCTCTGCCTGAGATTTTGTATGAGCGATGCTTCATCTCCATCTGACTTGTCCGCACGTGTCAAAACCGGATTCCCACTGGCTGGAGGAATTGCCCTTCTGCTCTTTTCTCCTACTTTTGTCGTTGGAATCTTGGTACTTGCGGTTGCATTCATCGGAGCACAGGAACTCACCAGTATGCTTGCTAAAGCTGAGGGTGATGAAACTCCGGGATTACTTCCAGAATGGCTGTTGCCAGGAACTGCAGTGCTGATGGGTTTAGGCGCATTAGCCGGGCAGACAGGACTTCATGCCGCCTTGCTGATCAGTGTAGTGGGTTGGATATTTTATGAATTAGTGTTTACACCTAAAAGCGAGCTGACTAAATTATCAGCTTTGGGTTTTGGTTTATTCGGAATGGTTTGGGCAGTCTGGAGCGTTTTGCATATTACCCTGATAAAAGGTCTTCCAGAAGGAACAGCACTGCTTTTTTACCTTTTACTGGTCATTAGTTTTAGTGACATTTTCGCGTATTTTGGTGGAAAGCGTTTTGGAAAAACACTGCTGGCGCCAAGTATCAGTCCGAAAAAAACGTGGGAAGGCAGCTTTTTTGGGGTTGTTGGCGGAGGACTTGTAGGTGCGGTTTTTGGCGAACTTACGATGTCAATGTTCTGGCTTTACGGATTACTGCTGGCCATGCTGTTGGCGGTTGTAGGACAACTAGGTGATTTAGTTGAATCAAAAATAAAACGACTCTGCGACGTTAAAGATTCCGGAACGCTACTGCCCGGACACGGAGGTATCCTTGACCGGATTGACGGTCATATGCTCGCTGCACCAGTTTTTTACTATTTACTGCAACTCGGATGAAAGTTTCTGCAAGTTTATCCAATAGTTCCGAAAATCCGGCTTCCGTTCTGACAAAAGTTACGGTTCTCGGCGCGACTGGATCAATTGGTTTAAACACTCTCGATATTATCCGTCAGTTTCCACAAAAGTTCCAGATTGAGGCCTTGTCCTGTAGAAACTCCATCGAACAGTTATGTGAACAAATCCGCGAGTTTAAACCGCGTCTGGTATGTGTGAATACCAGCGATCAAGCACGGGAATTGCGGGAGTCGTTCCGCAGCGGACATAGCTGTCCAGAAACAGAATTTGTGTGGGGCATGGAAGGTCTGAAACAGATTTCCCGTGATCCGGAAGTAGATTTGGTAATGGCAGCAATAGTTGGAGCAGCTGGTTTGGAACCTACATTTTCTGCTGTTGAAGCAGGAAAAATAGTCGCTGTTGCGAATAAAGAACCTTTGGTGATGGCTGGAGAACTCTTCGTGCAGACCGCTAAAAAAACAGGCGCAAAGTTGCTGCCGACCGACAGTGAACACAACGCGATTTTCCAGGCACTACATAATGAATCACCAGAACGCATCGCAAGGCTAATCCTGACTGCATCGGGAGGCCCATTCCGTGATCTTCCACTGGATGAATTTGAGCAGATTACTCTTGACGAAGCACTGAATCATCCTAACTGGGAAATGGGCCGAAAAATCACCATTGACTCTGCAACGATGATGAACAAAGGACTGGAAATAATCGAAGCACATTGGCTGTTTAATACTCCGGTTGAAAAGATTGATGTACTGATGCAGCGTGAAAGTATCATTCATTCGATGGTGGAATTTATTGACGGTTCTTTTTTGGCTCAAATGGGACTCCCTGACATGAGGGTTCCGATCGCTTACTGTCTAGGATGGCCTGAAAGACTGCCTTTGAAAATTCCACGTTTAGATCCGGTAGCGCTGAATGCGTTGCACTTTGAGGCCATTGATGAGCAACGTTTTCCGTGCCTGTCGCTTTCCCTCAAGGCTGCTAAACAGGGAGGTGGCGCTCCTGCAGTATTGAACGGTGCAAATGAAAAAGTGGTTGCTGCTTTTTTAAATGAGGAAATCCGTTTTGTTGACATCTCCAAAATTTTAGCTTCCGTGATGCACGTTTTTGACGAAACTCTGCAGCAAACAAAACCCGACTGTTTTGATATAATTCCGGATTTTCTACTGAATATTCTATCACTCGAAGATGCAGTAGAGGCGGATCAGTGGGGACGTGAACAAGCCGGAGAAGTGCTGGAAAACCTTAACTAGATGAATTACGAAAAACAAAAAAATTGGAGCAACCGAATTTAGTACTGACAGTACTGGAAGAAACATTTAATATTCACAGGCTGGCTTCGGATTCATCTTTACCGGAAGCAATTAGTGAATGTGATTTTTACAGTCTGAGCAAAACTGCTGATGAATTGTCGTTGGTTTGTCCAGAACATCTTGCAGTAAAAAGTGAAAAACACAGCCTGGATTGGAAGTGTTTGAAAGTTGCAGGTCCACTTGATTTCAAACTGACCGGAATACTCGCAGGAATTACTGATGTTCTGGCAAAAGAAAAAATAAGTGTTTTTGCGATTTCTACATTTGACACAGATTATATTTTAATCAAAAAACAAAACCTGACAAATGCGGTATCTGCACTCGAACGTGCAGGATATCAAATTAATTAATCCTTAAATTTTATTTATCGACGCCTTATGCTGACAACTATTTTATCTTTTTTAGCAGTTCTCGGAGTACTGATTTTCATTCATGAACTCGGACATTATCTTGCGGCACGGCATGTCGGGGTACGTGTAGAAGCGTTCTCAATCGGATTCCCACCGACTGCACTGTCAAAACAGCTTGGAGAAACTGAATACAGGATTTCTTGGCTGCCTGTTGGAGGTTACGTTAAATTGTTCGGACAGAACGTAACTGACGAAGATCCGGAAGATCCTGCAAATTATGCCGCAAAATCCCTTTTTCAGCGTCTTTACATCCTTGCCGCGGGTCCGGCAATGAATCTTGTGTTTGCGTTAATTTTTATGCCTTTGGTTTTTTGGATAGGCATGGATATTCCAGCCTATTTAAATGACGCGCCTTACATCCAAAATGTTCAACAGGGCAGCTACGCGGATCAATTGGGGGTTCGGGCGAACGATGAAATAATCACAGTAAACGGCAGTAAAGTTAAAAACTGGGAAGAACTTCATAGCGCACTGGGGCAGATCTTGCCTGCAGAAAATCTGATCCTGGAAATTGACCGTGCTGGGAATTCCATGCTTTTGGAAGGTTCCGGAATTGAAATGCAGCGCACCGCAAATATGGGCTGGTCACCTCTGCTTGTCCCAATAGTTGGAGGATTTACCGGAAACTCTCCGGCAGAAAAAGCAGGTATGCAGGCTGGTGACAAAGTAAAAGCAATCAATGGACAGCCTGTTCAGGATTGGATTGAGATCTCTCCTGCAGTTCAAAATATCATGAAAGATAGCAGTAATACTTCCCAAAGTTCTGCAATAATAATTTCAGTTGAACTGGATAGAAACGGAGAAGTACAGTTTGTTGAAGTAACGCCTTATTTGGAGCCAAAGTCAAAAAGATGGCTTTTAGGTATGAGCATGCAAAAAATTTCCCGCTCGCACTCTTTCAGTGAATCTGTTGTTCTGGGCAGCGCGCGTTTGTGGTTTTTAGCAAAAGCTACTTTCAGTTTTCTGGGACAAATGTTTCAGGGTCAAGGCTCAATGGACGATCTTGGAGGTCCGATAAAAATTGGTATAGTGATTGGTGAAGCAGTACGATCCGGCATCGCTGACCTTTTTTTCCTGATGTCGTTCATAAGTCTGCAGCTTGG